>JAAZPS010000119.1 GCA_012797095.1 Bacillota bacterium
CAAGGCGCCCTTTCGATGGGTTCAACCTGGTTGCGCTGGGCTCCCTGTACGGCCTGCTTCGCTTTACCACCGAATTCTTCCGGGAAGCAGACAGCTCACCAGTCTGGTTGGGCCTCTCCCTGGCCCAGCTGTTCAGTCTGGTGCTCAGCCTGTTTTCGACGGCGCTGCTGCTCTATCTGGTGAGAACAGTGCCCGGAAAGAAGACTCCGATCCGCCGAAAGAAAAAAACAAAGAAACGGTGAGGCGGCTGGTTAATGTATGCCGCCTCTCCCGGAATGTTTGCCCGTATTGCTCAATCTGTCATGGCAGCTGCGGGGGCCAGTTTACGGCTGCTCGCTCGATCAATTTTGTTAAAGGGGTAGAAGCGGATGTCAAGGATAAAAAAGATCATCTTGTTGCTGGTAATAGCGGCAGTACCGCTTGTCCTGAGCGGATGTTTGGAGTTCAAGATGCACCTGACGATCAATCCGAACAGAAGTGCCGATCTGGAGATCAACCTGAGTGCGCCGGAGATGTTGCTGCTCTTGAAACCGGAGCAGAAAGCGGAGCTGGAAAGCTTTTTTAAAGAGAAAAGAGCAGATCTCGCCGCGCAGGGCTTTACAATCACCGATCCGGACAGGGATGATATTATTGGCTTCAAGGCCGTTAAACGGTTGCGCTCCGCGGAGGAGCTTGCCGAGCTGCGGCTGGCTCGCGATCTCGGTTTGAAGGATGAGCAGATCTTCACCGTGAAGAAAAGTGCACTGACCACAACATATTATCTGAATGCAGATCTTGACCTGAGAGATCTCATCGGGGAGCAGAACAGCGCCTTTGCCCTCCTCTCCAAGATGCGATTCATCCTCACTCTGCCGGTCAAACCTCTGGAGCACAATGCCACCAGCGTGACCGAGGATGAAAGGACGCTGGAATGGGTGCTCTCACCGGCGGAGCCAAACAATCTCCGGCTGGCTGCAAGGGCGCCAAATCTCGCGGCGGTGATTATCGGGATCATCCTCGTGATCATGGTGCCGGGCTCGATCATAATACTGGTGGTTTACCGCCCCATACTGAAACAGGATCGGTGGCCCCGAGGGAAGGGCAGACTCCGATAGAGCATCACCGCCGGTGGACTGTTCTCCTGCCGCCGGCCGGAACCGCTGCCTGCCGGGAAAGTCCGAAGGTGGCGAGCATCCTGGAGCGCGCAGCCCCATCTCGCGGGCGCAGCTTTTCCTGCTTAAGCCTGGCTGTCTCCTATCATCCTGATGGTGCAGCCCTCCCCTGCCATCCCGGGGGCAAAGTTTTCTCCAATTGCCCTGATGATGCAGCCCTCCCTTGCCATCCTGCGGGCGCAGCATTCCCCGGCCAACCTGGTGGTGCAGCCCTTCCCTGTCATCCCGGGATTACAGCATCCCCTGGTCGCCCTGATGGTGCAGCATTCCCCGGCCAACCTGGTGGTGCAGCCCTTCCCTGTCATCCCGGGGGTACAGCATCCCCGGTCGCCCTGAGGGCGCAGCCTCCTTGTCATCCTGAGGGCGTAGCCCGAAGGATCTCCGCAATTATTCGTTATGATGCAGCCAAGTGAGCGCGGCCAACAATCACTGCGATTACAGATGAAGCCTAGCGGCCCTGCTTTAGTCCAGCGGCTGGACGCCGGCTCATTCCAACCATTTCTGAACCTCTTTTTCCGGGTAAAAGGAAAAGGCGATAAAACCGGCCAGGCTGACCACCGCAACCACCAGGATGCTCAGCTGAACCCCGAGAGGGTTGGCGATATCCTTGCCAAAAGCGGAGAGCAGGTAAGTGAAGGTGACGCCAGCCAGGGCGATGGTAGCTTTAAGCGGGATCGCCCTGGCGCCGAAAAACATCGCTTCGCGGCTCTCTCCGGTCCGGGCCTGCTCGGCGCGGGCCAGATCACCCACGGTGGGGTTGATCAGGATGGAAAGGATCGCCAGCGGCAGGCCGCAGAGGGCGATGGCGGCCAGAGAGATAGAGCGGGCCACCGGAGTCATATCGAAGCTCAGCGGGTAGATCACGGCGGTGGCCGCTGCGAGGATCAGCAGGCCGCCCATGATCACCTTTTTCTTGCCGATTTTTTTTGACAGCAGATTTACCAGGGGGAAGCTGAGCAGGGCCACCCCGATAGTCAGCCCGGCCAGCACGGTCATATAACTTTGCGGTTGGCGGAAGATCACCACGGCGTAATAGAGCAATCCCAAAGTGACGATATTCAAAGCAAATTGCAGGAAGATCTCGCCGAGAAGAAAGATGCGGAAGGGCCGTACGGCGAAGGTTCTGGTAAAGGACTCCAGCACGGCGAGCCGGGAGGGTTTGCCCGGCAGGCAGTGCTTTTTTTCGTCAAAGAAAAGGGTAACCAGGTAGAGGAGAACGGCGGAAAAGATGGTGAATCCCCCCACGGCGATCTGGTAGGATCTGCGAATATCCATGCCTGTATTCACCAGGTAAGCCGTGATCTGGGGAAAGAGCACGGTGATGCAGACCATGCCAAGCAAGCCGAACAGGGCCATATAGGTGGAGATATTGATGCGCAGTCTGGTGGTCTGCCCCAGTTCCGACATCAGCGCCAGAAAGGGATTGACATAGGCGGTAAAGGCGATATAGAACAGTCCCATCATCAGCGCCAGCCAGAGCCCGTTTGAAAGCGATTCCCGGGCCGGCTGCGGCGGGGTGAAGATGAGAAAGGTGGTCAGCGCCAGGGGCAGTCCACTGTAAAGCAGGAATACCTTGCGCCGGCCGAGGGGGGAACGGCTGTTGTCGCTCAGGCTGGCAATTACAGGGTCGGCCAGACCGTCAAGAATCCGCCCCAGCAGCAGGGCCGCCCCGGCGATGGTAATGACACCAAAATAACTTTTTTCAGGGATAAGATTCGGCAGCCCGAGCTCCTTTGGGGGCAGAAAGAAGAAGACAGCATAAAGGATAATCAGCCTTTCCAGCAGGGTAAAGGCCAGGCTGCCCAGGGAGTAACCGATCTGGTTCAGTAACGGCAAAACTGCCGCACTGTTTTTCTGCATCGTTTTCTTATTCATCTTAATTCGATCCCGATCATATCCTTAAATGGCTATTATGGCAACAATACATCTATTCAAACTAATCCTGCGAGTGTTTGATGCCTTCGATCCGTTGTGGTATCCTGGGGGACACAACAACCGGGTTGAAAGCGTTTGCTGACCACTGACCAGTCCGGGACCGGCCCCCCAGGCAGGCCCGGGTCAGTTGAAGGAGGGTGTTTGATGCGCCGCATCTATCCTGTCGCTCTACTTCTTGTTGCGGTTGTGGTGATCCTGGCCGCTGTCAAGCTGGATCTGTTTTCCTCGCCCCGCTCTACTCCGGAAGAGCCGCTCCAGGATGGGACCGGGCCCCGTCCGGGAACTGAACCCGATATCCGCACCGCCACCCTGGCTGCTGTAGGGGGGTTGTACCCCCACCAGGCTGTTTTGAACGAAAATCACCGGAGTGATGGGAAGTATGACTTTTGGCCTTCCTTTGAGTTGATCGCTCCCTATTTTCAAAAAGTCGATCTGGCCATCCTGACCCTGGAGACGATGCAGGCGGGGCCAGAGGCAGCTCTCTGGGGGGTGTCCGGATATACCGGCCATACGGAAAAAGGGATTTTGACCTTCAATGCTCCCCTGGAGCTTTCGCATGCGCTGAAAAAGGCCGGGTTCAACCTCTATTCCTTTGCCAACAATCACTGCCTGGATCGGGATCTGGAGGGGCTGCAGGCCAGCCTGCGAAACGTGCGCGAACTCGGTTTTCATACCACCGGCGCCTATCTGAGCGCGGAGGAAAGGGAAGCGGTGGATATAATCGAGATCAACGGGATCAAGGTGGCTTTTATTGCTTATACCTACGGGACCAACTGTATTCCCCTTCGCCAGGGCTGCGAATACGCAGTCAATCTGGTTCCCTCCTTCGAGAAGATCGATCCCCTGCTTGACGATATCCGGAAGGCCCGCGCTGCCGGCGTGGATCTGATCGCGGTCATGCCTCACTGGGGTGGGCAGTATATCGATTATCCCTTTGAATGGCAGCGAGAGCTGGCCCGGCAGATGGCTGAGGCCGGCGCGGATATGATCATCGGCGGCCACCCGAAATTTGTGCAACCCGGTGAGTGGATCGTGCTGCCGGAAAGCGGCGGCGGCACCCGTTCAGTGCCGGTGCTCTATTCCCTCGGGAATTTTTACACGGACCAGCATTACCCGGTTTGCTCCTCCGACCTGGTGGAATACGGGATGCTGCTATCTCTGGAGCTGACCAAAGATATGGACAGCGGCAGGGCCTGGATCAGCGCGCTGGATTACGATATCCACTGGTGCTACCGCGACTGGGGCCACCGCCTGCTCGTTCTTTCCGAAGTCTTCGAAAAAGGTCCCGAAAGGTTCAACCTCAACCGATCCCAGCTGCAGAGGCTCGAGAGCCGCTACCGGGACAATATCGAGATCATCGAGCGCTACGGTTTTTCCGAAAATAAGCCCGGGGCGGTGGGGGAGAACCGCCGGCCCGCAAGCAGTTCCTCCGACTGATCTGCTGCCGGATATCTATCCCTGTCTACAAGCAAAAAGGGCAAATATAAAATTAACTTGACGATCTGGACTATTTAAGCAGGAAGTTAAGAAAAATATTAGAATATTAGAAGTAACAGAGGAGTTTCTTTTCAGGTAGGGCCATCCTGATTGCTGGATTGCTCTCCGCAGGGCTGTCCGGTATCCATTCCAGGGGTCTCTGATATTTGGCGGGAGGCATAAAATGAAGCTGATACCGGTTGAAAAAGCAGTGGGTACGGTTATCTGTCATGATATGACCCAGATAATCCCCGGAGAGTTCAAGGGTAGAAGGTTCAAAAAGGGGGATATTATCAAAAAAGAGGATATCCCGGTATTGCTCTCGATGGGGCGGGAACATATCTATGTATGGGAAAATAAAGAGGGCAGCCTGCATGAAAACGAAGCTGCTGCCAGGCTAAAACAGATCGTCGGCGGGGCAGGGCTGCACTGCACCCCCATCAGTGAAGGCAAGGTCGTATTCACCGCACGGTACGACGGGCTGCTCAAGGTTGATGCTGGGCTGATGCTGGATCTGAATATGCTTGGCGAGATCATCGTTTCCACGCTGCACAATAATTTTCCTGTCAAAAAAGGTCAAAGTGTCGGCGGAACCAGGGCCGTACCGCTGCTGATAGATGAAGGTATTATTAAAAAGGCGGAGGAGATTGCCGGTAACAGAAAGGTACTGCATCTTTTGCCTTACAGGAAACTCAAGGTGGCCCTGGTCACTACGGGAAATGAGATCCACCGGGGAATCATCGAGGATCAGTTCGGTCCCCTGTTAAGGGAGAAGATCAGCGCTTTTGGCTCCGAGGTGCTTGGGCAGACCATCGTTCCGGATGATGCAGATGAGATCTGCAGCGCCATCGAAGGTTACCTCGATGGAGGCGCGGAGATCGTTCTCTGCACCGGTGGGATGTCTGTTGACCCCGATGACCTGACACCCCTGGCCATCAGGAAGGCGGGGGGAAAGGTGGTCTCCCATGGTGCGCCTGTCCTTCCCGGTTCAACATTTTTGCTGTCCTACCGTGGAGAGGTGCCCATCCTGGGCCTTCCCGGCGGGATCATCTACTTCAAGACTTCAATTTTCGACCTGATCTTTCCGCGGCTGCTGGCCGGGGAAAGGATCACGGCAAGGGATATCGCCCTCTACGGGCAGGGCGGTTATTGCCTTGGCTGCAGCGAATGTGTTTATCCGTCATGCAGCTTCGGGAAAGGATGCGCCTGAGATGATTGAATGGATCGAGCTGGAGAAAGCGAGGCAGCTGATTGCGGAAAGGGGCCGCATTGCCGGCATTGAACAGGTCGGCTTGCTGGAGGCCCATGGAAGGGTGCTGGCGGAAAATATCGAAGCACCTATAGATCACCCTTCATTCAACCGTTCGCCGCTGGATGGGTACGCTTTGAGGGCTGAAGATACGGCGGGGGTCTCTCCCGGCAGCCCGGCCGAGCTGGAGATTATCGATACTATCTATGCCGGAGGGTGTTCGCAGAAAAAGGTGACGGCCGGAACCACGGTCCGCCTGATGACCGGCTCCCCGATACCGGATGGAGCCGACTGTGTGATCAGGCAGGAAGATGTCCGCGCAGAAAAGGGGCGGATCGAGATCGCCAGCGAGCTGACCCGGTGGGAAAACTACTGTTTCAAGGGTGAAAGTTTCAAAAAAGGGGAGACCGTTCTTGAGAAGAACGCTCTGCTTGGAGCCGCCGAGATCGGGGTGCTGGCCGGACTCGGTCTTGCCAGGGTGCCAGTCTTCAGGAAACCGACTGCTGCGGTTATCAGCACCGGCGATGAACTGATCGAGCCGGGGGTGGAGCCGGCGCCCGGGCAGGTCTACAGCAGCAATTACTATACGGTGGCCTGCCGGTTAAAAGAATGCGGGGTCAATATTGTTTCAACAGGCATAATCGGTGACGACAGGAAGGCTATTCGAGATGCCGTCGCCGAGATGGCAGGCCGGGTTGATTTCGTGATCACCACCGGGGGGGTCTCGGTCGGAGAGAAGGATCTGATCAAGGAGGTCATGGAGAGTCTCGGCGCAGAGATGATTTTCTGGCGGGTCAATATCAAACCCGGCTCTCCGGCTTTTTTCAGCGTTTTGAACGGCAAACCGGTGATCAGCCTGTCGGGAAACCCTCTGGCGGCTGCGGTTACCTTTGAATTGCTTCTCATTCCCTTTATCAGGAAGATCACCGGCAACAGCGCGTCCGGGTTAACCACCCTCCAGGCGGTGCTGCAGAATGATTTCAACAAAAAGAGCCCGGTCCGGAGAGCGCTTCGCGGGCAGCTAACACAGGATGAGAGTGGCAGAGCGCTGGTCAGAATAATTGATCCGGAGCAATCGCCGGGCAATTTAAAGGTTGTCTTGGACAGCAATTGTTATATCGATATTGCCGAGGGTTGTTCCGGTCTGAAGCGAGGGGAGCTGGTTCAGGTCATCATTTAACTGCGCCGCCCGGCTGCGCTAACGATCAGGCAGGGTAATCCTTTTTGAACAGGCTCTGGGAATCTTTCTAAAAATACAGTTTTTTGGCATTATCAATGCGTTTTGTGAGTATTGACATAAAGGGTATTTATTGATACAATTTTAAGTATTCGAAGGACGGGCAGGGGGGGTGTTTTGGCGAAATTATGCCAGGTTGATGGAGATAATGGATCTCAAATCTTGATAGGAGGGGTTAGGTTTGAAGCTGAAACGTCGTGAGTTTCTTAAGCTGGCAGGAGCGACGGGCGCCGGGCTGGCCCTGTCCCAGTTGGGCTTTAACATGCGGTCGCTCGAGGCGGCGTCAAAAGAGTGCAGAATACACGGCGCCAGGGAGTACACCTCGATCTGCAATTTCTGCTCCTGTGGATGCGGCATGATCTGCCACGTTAAAGATGGAAAACTGATCAATTTGGAGGGTGACTCGGACCATATCATCAATGAGGGAGCGCTCTGCAGTAAAGGAGCGGCCATGTACGAGGTGCCCAATTCCGATCAGCGCGTTAAAACTCCGCTGTATCGCGCCCCCGGCAGTGACCGGTGGGAGGAGATCAGCTGGGAGACAGCCATCGAGAAGGTTGCTCAGAAGATTAAAAAGATCCGCGACGAAAATTGGATTGCCGAGGAGTCGGTTGACGGTAAAACTTACGAGGTGCACCGCACCGATGCGATCAGCTTTATCGGCGGTGCCCAGAACAATAACGAAGAATGTTATCTTTTTACCAAGATGGCCAGAGCGCTGGGGGTAACATTTTTGGAACACCAGGCCCGGGTCTGACACAGTCCCACGGTCGCCAGTTTGGGGGCCTCATTCGGACGCGGTGCCATGACCAATCACTGGATCGATTTAAAGAATGCCAAGGTGTTCCTGATTGAAGGAAGTAACTGTGCCGAGAACCATCCCATGTCCATGAAGTGGATCATGAAGGCGAAGGAAAACGGGGCGATCATCATCCATGTGGATCCCCGCTACACCAGAACCTCGGAGGTGTCGGATATCTTTGTCCGCATCAGGCCGGGAACCGATATCGCCTTTTTGAATTGTATTATCAACTACATCCTGACAAACAAACTCTACGACGAAGATTTTGTGCTCAACCAGACCAACGCGCTCCTCATTGCCAATGAGGAATTTGGCTTCAAGGACGGTGTCTTTTCGGGCTACGACGACGCCAATCGTAAATATGACAATAGCTCCTGGGGATATGCTCTCGGCGGCGATAAAAAACCGCTGAAGGCAGCGAGTCTTGATGATCCCCGGTGTGTCTTCAGCAAGA
The DNA here is from genome assembly GCA_012797095.1 of Bacillota bacterium. GTDB lineage: Bacteria > Bacillota > Dethiobacteria > DTU022 > DTU022 > JAAZPQ01. Next base: position 8,305 of record JAAZPS010000119.1, read on the forward strand.
TCAAGAAATTTTTTGAGCGCTATGATTTCAAGACCACCGAGCGGATTACCGGGACGACCGAAGAAAAGATCAAGCTGGTCGCAGACACCATGGTCAACAACAAGCCGGGGACGATCCTCTATGCTCTGGGAATGACCCAGCATACCGTCGGGGTGCAGAATATCCGTTCCTTCGGGGTATTGCAGCTTCTTCTGGGGAACGTGGGCAAGCCCGGCACCGGCATCAACGCCCTGCGCGGTGAGCCGAATGTGCAGGGTTCGACGGATATGGCCTGCCTCTTCGGTTACCTGCCGGGTTACCTGGCGCCGCCGAATCATAATGTTGCCGACATCGATACCTGGACAAAGGGCTCGGGTACCTTCCGCCGCACCTTCCTGATAAACCTGTTGAAGGCCTGGTTTGCCGAACATGCCACTCCGGAAAACGAGTTCTGCTTCAACCTGCTGCCCAAGAAGAACGGCAAGGCCAACTACTCCCTCTTCCAGATCTTTGAAACAGCGCTGGAAGGGAAGATGAAACTGGCCTATTTCATGGGGCAGAATCCACTGGTGACCAGTCCCAACCTGAATGTGGTGCAGGGAGGGTTATCAAAGATGGATATGGTTGTGGTGCAGGATCTTTTCGAGATCGAGACGGCAGCCTTCTGGGAGAAACGTGAAGGGGTCGATCCCAAGACTATCGATACGGAGGTTGTCTTCCTGCCGGCGGCTGCTTTCATGGAAAGGGAAGGCTCCCTGACCAATTCGGGCCGTCTGGTGCAGTGGCGCTATACCGGCATCGAGCCGGTTGGCAAGGCCAAGGCTGACCTGCTGATCCTCGATCTGATCTTCAAAAAGGTGCGCGAGCTCTATGCCGGCTCTACCGCCAGGAAAGACGAAGCGATCATGAAGGTCACCTGGGATTATGACTTCGACCATGACGATCCGGAAGAGCGGGTCGCCTTTGCCGAAGAGGTGCTCAAAGAGATCAACGGATATAATCTGGTTACCGGCGAACTGCTGAAGGGCATCGGCGAGCTCAAGGCCGACGGCACCACCTCTTCCGGCAACTGGGTCTATCCCGGAGTCTTTGCCAACGGAGAGAACCTTTCCAAGAGAAAAGATAATGTCAATGATCCCGGTGGATTGGGCATCTTCCCGGGCTTTGCCTGGAGCTGGCCGGGGAATATGCATGTGCTCTACAACCGTGCCTCCTGTGATACCAGGGGCCGTCCGATCGATGAAGAAAGGGCGGTGATCTGGTGGGATGAGCAGCAGGGCAAATGGACCGGCTACGATACCCCGGATGTGCCCAATGCTGCTGACGGACCGGATACGCCCAACGGACAGCGGCCTTTCCGGATGTCCGGCGAAGGACTGGGCCGGTTGCTGGCGGCGACGTACAAAGATCCCAATCCCGATTCGGATCTGCCGCGTGATTCTTCTTCGACTCCGGCGGACGGACCCCTTCCGGAATTCTACGAGCCGGTAGAAAGTCCTGTTGAAAATATCTTGCATCCGAAAGTACCGTACAATCCCTGCGTGAAGTACCCGCGCGTTGAATCGCTGCAGCCGGTTGGCACGGTCGAAGAATTCCCCTACGTCCTGATGACCTCCAGCCTGGCCGAGCATTGGTGCGCCGGATCGGTCACCCGGAACATCCCCTGGCTCAACGAGATGTATCCGGAACCGATCGCCGAGATGTCGAAAAACCTGGCCGATAAACTGAAGGTCAAAAGCGGCGATTGGGTCAAGGTGCGGTCGGCACGCGGTGAGATCAAGGTCAAGGCTTATGTCACCCCGCGTATGGAGACAATGCTGATCAACGGAGAGGATATCGAAGTGGTCTGGATGCCCTACAACTGGGGTCACAAGGCCTTGAGCCGCAAACCGAGCACGAACTATCTGACCATCGATGCGGGCGATCCCAATACCTCGATCCAGGAAACAAAGGCCTGCCTGATCGATATTGCCAAGGCCTGATCGATGGAGCAGCCCTGCGGGGCTCGCATCTCCAAGTGTTACTGCAGGATTCTTGTCGACGATGAAACTGAGTCTGGGGACAGGTCCCGTAAACCCGGGCCTGTCCCCGGCCAGTTCTAGCTGAGGGAGGTTCAAAGTGAGCCATATGGAGGCAGAGCTCAAAGAGTGGTTGAAGAAACGCCCGTACCTTGAAGAAATTGCCGGATTGCACCAGATAGTATCGGCAACAGTCGAAAAAAGCGCTGTTCCGGGGGCCGGGGATGTTGAAACCGGCGAGGAGCGGACGGTTAAAGAGCTTGAAAAAGGGGTTCCGCTCTTGAGAGCAGGGGAAATCAACGGGGGAATGGTTGAATTTGCGGCAAGCCTGCTCGTGGAGATCATTGATTCGCTGGCAGCGGCCCCCTTGACGGACAAGATTGACGAATATACCCGGATTGCGCAAAAAGTTTTTCAAAAGCAGCCCGATCTGCCGGCGGAAATTGTCCGGGAAGTGCTTGAAAGCAACAGCATCGATAAAAGCAAAGCCGCCCTGGAGGGGGTAGACGGGGGGTTTATTGTCTTTACAGCCTGGAGCGCCCTTTCTCACGCCCTGCAACCCTTGAAACAGCAGGCGGCGGCGCTGCTGGAAAAGCATCCCTGGAGGAGAGGTTATTGCCCTGTCTGCGGTCACCTGCCGGCCATGGGACAGCTTTTCCGGACAGCCGAGGGTAAAGGTCGGGAGCGGGAACTGATCTGCGGATGCTGTCAGATGAATTGGCGCTACAAACGGATCGGGTGCCCCTATTGCGATAATACCAACCAGAAGCAGCTGAAGATAATCGGGCTGGATGACGAACCGGATCTACGCATCGACACCTGTGATCGATGCAAGAGTTACCTGAAAACCTATACCGGCGAAGGGCAAGAAAAGGTAGCGCTGGCCGATTGGTCAACCCTGCACCTGGATCTTATTGCCAGGAAGCGCGGCTACAAAAGAGCCGGCTACCAGATGTACGGCGTTTGAACAGGGTGCAAGCTGCGATCTGTTTGCAGGAGATCAGCCCCTGAACGGCGAAAACTGTCTTGACGATACTTTGATCATCGATCACCCCATGTAAGGGGTGATCCGAATCCTGCCGGGTGAAAGCAGATCTTTCCCGGCAAAAACACTCCGAGCCTTCACGCCTAAACACTTTCAGGGCATGGCGTGCCGGCCGATAGGGTGTGGTGGTAAACTGCCGCACCTCCCGTGTTTGGAAAGGAGTGGATCGGATATGAATCTATAATGACCGGACCGCACTGATAAGAGCGGTGTCCCGGTTATTTTTTTGTTCACTATCTGCAATAAACATGACTTATTTTGAGGGTGAGAAGAGATTGGGCAAGGATCGTAGAAATGGTTATATCGTTGGCGGACTGGGGCTCCTGCTGCTGCTGACCGCAGTCCTGTCGCTCAGGCTGGGACGGTACCCGATTCCGCTCAAGGATCTGCTTGGAATCTTGCTGTCAAGGCTGTATCCGCTTGAACGATTCTGGCCGGATCAGGCGGAAACAGTACTGCTCAATATTCGTTTCCCCCGGATCATCCTCGCCTGTCTTGTCGGCTGCTGCCTCTCGGCAGCGGGGGCTGCCTACCAGGGTGTTTTCCAGAATCCGATGGCTGCCCCCGATATCCTGGGAGCATCCGCAGGCGCTGCGTTCGGGGCTGCCCTGGCTATCCTCAATCATGGGAGCAACTTTGCCATAACCGTCAGTGCGTTTTTCTTCAGCCTTATTACGGTATCACTGGCCTATTTCATCAGCAAAAGGGTTAAAGGCAAAAGCATCCTCGGTTTGATCCTGGCGGGGATCATGATCGGTTCTCTATTTTCCGCGGCGACCTCATTTATCAAGCTGATCGCCGATCCTACCGACCAGCTTCCGGCGATCACCTACTGGTTGATGGGCAGCCTGGCAGGCGCAAGGCTCGGCGATATCGGATTTGCCTTCATTCCCATGACTGTCGGGCTGATCCCCCTGCTTTTGATCAGGTGGCGGATGAATGTGCTGACCATGGGTGATGATGAGGCCAAAACGATGGGGATAGACGCCAACCGGATCCGTTTCATCGTCATAATATGTTCCACCCTGATCACGGCAGCCTCTGTTTCAGTCAGCGGCATGGTTGGATGGGTCGGATTGGTGATCCCCCATGTGGCCAGAAAAATAGTCGGAAATAATTACACCCACCTGATGCCGGCCTCGCTCCTGTGCGGTGCCGGCTTTCTTCTGCTGGTAGATAATGTCTCCCGTAGTCTTCTGACAACAGAGATTCCCCTTGGTATATTGACCGCCTTCATCGGGGCGCCCTTTTTTATCTATCTGATCACCAGGAGGGGTGAAAGCTTTTGAGTATAAAGATAGCCGGGCTCAGTTTCAATTATGGGAAGAATCGGGTTCTTGATCGGATCAGTATCACGGCGCAGGATGGCCAGCTGCTTTCGGTTCTGGGGCCAAACGGGGTGGGGAAGACCACATTATTCCGCTGCATCCTCGGTTTGCTTAAAAATTACCGCGGCCAGATATTGCTCGACGGCGTAAATATCAAAGATCTGGGAGTTGCGGAGATGGCTAGTCTGGTCGCCTATATCCCCCAGTTTCATTATCCAGCATTCAATTACAGTGTTTTTGATATGGTCCTCATGGGAACATCTGTACATCTATCTTCCTTTTCCTCTCCGGGGCCACAGGAGAGAGAGCTGGTGGAGGCAGCGCTGCACCGGCTGGGGATCGACCACCTCAAAGAACGTGGATTTACCAGGATAAGTGGTGGTGAGCGTCAGCTGGTCCTGCTGGCCCGTGCCCTGGTGCAGAAATCCCGGATTCTGGTATTGGATGAACCGACCTCCAACCTGGATTTTGGCAACCAGATCCGTGTTTTGATGGAGCTAAAATCCCTGGCTGCAGAGGGTTATACGGTTATTCAATCAACCCACAACCCCGACCAGACCTTTATGTTCTCGGATATGATCCTGGCGATGAAGGATGGTCAGGTCCTGGCTTCGGGCAGACCCGCTGAGATATTTACCGAGGATCTGATCGGTCATCTTTATGGAATGGAGGTGAAGATGGAAAGCCTTTATTGCGATCTGGCGAGAGTTTCCCTCCCCAGGGGAATCGTGGAGGATAGCTATCGTTATAAAACTGCCTGTAATAAATAGTATGGGAGGAAAAAGTAATGAAAAAGATAAACAGAGCGGTGCTGCTGGCGCTTGTCGTCTGCCTGGGCCTGCTTGTTCTGCCGTTAGCAGGTTGCAGCAACGGTTCCCCGGGCGGCTCTTCCGGGGCTGATAATGTTGTTTTCAAGGATTCCGCAGGTCGGGAGGTCGAGGTCCCTGCCGAGATCACCAGGATCGTTCCATCGGGCCCCCTGGCCCAGATCGTGCTGTTCTCCCTGGCCCCGGATCTGCTGGTCGGTCTTTCCAACCGGTGGGATGCTGCCGCGGAGAAGTATATCGATACTGCCTATCTGGATCTTCCGATGCTGGGCCAGTTTTATGGAGGAAAGGGAGAGCTGAGCCTGGAAGAGATCGTCAAAGCAGATCCCCAGGTGATCATTGACGTGGGCGAACCGAAGTCCTCGATCATCGAGGATATGGATGGGATCACCGAACAGGTGGGGATACCGGCAGTCCATATCACCGCCACACTGGAAAATATGGGGGAGGCGTACCGAAAACTGGGCACACTTCTGGGCAAGGAAGCAGAAGCCGAGGTGCTGGCAAGTTACTGTGAGGATGTTTACACCAATGCCCAAAACATAATGAAGAAGGTCGGTGCTGACGGTAAAGTGGGACTGATCTATTGCACCGGTGATGACGGGCTCAACGTGATTGCCCGGGGCTCTTTTCATGCCGAGGTGATCGATCTGCTGGGCAATAACGTGGCCGTGGTCGAGGATATCTCCAGCAAAGGGACGGGAAATCCGGTCGATCTGGAGCAGATTCTGCTATGGGATCCCGCCGCGATCATCTTCTCACCGGACAGTGTATACGCGAAGGTTGCGGATGATCGGGCCTGGCAAGATCTCCGGGCGATCAAGGAAGGCCGCTATTACGAGGTGCCGGACGAACCGTACAACTGGATGGGATTTCCACCATCGATCAACCGTTTCATGGGCATGCTCTGGATGCTCCAGCTGCTCTACCCGGATGAGGCCGGCTGCGATCTTCAGGAGGAGACTGTCAAATTTTATGACCTCTTCTATCACTGCACGCTGAGCGAACAGCAGTACAAAGATCTGATGGCCCGATCGATCTTGAAAGATAGATAGGGCAGTCCTCGCAAAAACATTCCATCCCCTACTCCCGGCGGTATCCGAACGGGTCAGCCCGTAAAGGATCTTGCCGGGGGTTTTCTTTTTTCCCGGGCCAACAGGGCCGGGCCGGCCGGTGCCAGGATCATGATTCAAAAGGGTTCACGATACCTGATTGCAGGGAACCGGATCCGATGTCGTTCCAGCGGTGACAGAAGAAAATAATAATTGAAGCGGTTAAACACAATTTGAAACAGCAACTGGCAGGAAAAAGATCAAACACTGTCAAATAGATATATGATGCTTTTATTTAGATGGCAGAATGAATCTATTGAATAACCATGCGGTTTAAGCTGCCTGCAGTATCTTCAAATCCGGTTTCCTGGCAGCTGTTTCTTTGTTGACGAGATCTTTTCGGAGGTTTACCAGGAAAAATAGCAAAGTGCGGGAGCATCGGAAAAGCTTTTGTAAAAAAAGGACACGGGAGTGAAGAGGGTATGGTTAATCTGACAATTGATGGTAAGGCGGTAACCGTTCCAACCGGGACGACCATCCTGGAGGCTGCCCAAAGCATCGGTATAGAGATACCGCATTTCTGTTACGACAAGGATCTAACGGTATTCGGGGGCTGCCGCATCTGCGTGGTTGAAGTGGAGGGTGCCAGGAATTTGCAGGCATCGTGCTCCACGCCGGTAACTCCGGGGATGGTTGTCTGGACAGAGTCGGAACGCGTGGTGAAAACACGCCAGATGATCCTGGAACTGCTGCTGGGGAATCACCCGGTTGATTGTATTGTCTGTGACAAAACAGGTGATTGCCTTTTGCAGGATTACTGTTACCGCTACGGGGTCAAGGAAAGCCCGTTCATCGGGGAGAAAAAACAGCTGGAACTTGACCGGGATAACCATCTTATTGAGCGCGACCAGAACAAATGCATTCTCTGCGGCAAATGTGTCCAGGTGTGTCACGATGTCCAGGTCACGGGGACCATTGATTTTGTTGAACGCGGCTTTTATACCCGGGTAACCACACCGTACGATCTGCCGCTCAACACCGAGATCTGCCGCTTTTGTGGCCAGTGTGTGGGCGTCTGCCCCACCGGTGCACTCGTCAACAAGCAGTTTAAAGGAACCAGACCGTGGGAGGTTTCAAAAGTTAGAACCACCTGCCTCTTCTGCGGCGTCGGCTGTAATTTCGATCTGAATGTTAAAGACGGCCGGGTTATCGGGGTTACCCCGACTCCCGAGGCTCCGGTTAACGGCCGCTCACTGTGCGTGAAGGGGCGTTTTCACAAGGATCTGCTCTACAATCCAGAGCGGATCACCACTCCCCTGATCAAGAGAGACGGCCAGTTTGTTGAAGCAAGCTGGGATGAAGCCCTCGACGAGATCGCTTCAAGATTGAAGGAGATCGTCGCTGCAGACGGAGCCAACGCTGTTGCTGCTTTAAGCTCCGCCCGCTGTACCAACGAAGAGAATTACCTGATGCAAAAATTTATGCGCACGGCGGTCGGGACCAACAACGTCGATCACTGTGCCCGCACGTGACACGCTCCCACCGTGGCCGGTTTGGCCACCTCGTTTGGCAGTGGAGCGATGACCAACTCTATCGGCGAAATTGAATTCAACGAAGTCCTCTTCATTATTGGTTCCAATGCTACCGAAGCCCATCCGATCATCGGTAACAAGATGAAACGAGCGGCAGCAGTCCGGGGGGCCAAATTGATCGTTGTGGATCCGCGGCGGACTGAACTGGCCGAGCATTCTACCATCTGGATGCAGCTCACTCCCGGTACCGATATCGCCCTGATCAACGGTCTGATGCATATCATCATCACCGAGGGTTGGGCTGATCACGGCTATATTGAGGAGCGCTGCGAGGGGTATGACGAGATGTGGGCCGTGGTGAAGAACTATCCGCCGGAGCGGGCCAGCCAGATCTCGGGCGTCCCCGTGGAGCAGATGTACGCCGCTGCGGAGCTTTACGCCAAGACCAGAAAGGCGGGTATCTTTTATACCCTGGGAATCACCGAGCATACGACCGGCACCGCCAATGTGATGAGTCTGGCCAATCTGGCCATGATTACCGGTCATATGGGTGTGGAAAACGCCGGGGTCAACCCGCTGCGCGGTCAGAACAATGTTCAGGGAGCCTGTGATATGGGTGCCCTGCCCAACGTGTTTTCCGGTTATCAGGCAGTGACCAATCCGGCTCTCGTGGAGACCTTTGAACGGGCCTGGAACTGCAAGCTTGATCCGGAGAAGGGCTTGACCATTCCCGATATGCTGGATGCGGCCGTTTCCGGAGAACTCAAGGCTATGTACATCATGGGCGAGGATCCGGTGATGACGGATCCCAATGCCCACCATGTGCGTAAAGCGCTGGACAGCCTTGATTTTCTGGTGGCTCAGGATCTGTTCATGACTGAAAGTGCCCGGTATGCCGATGTTTTTCTGCCGGCGGCCTGCTATGCTGAAAAAGAGGGGACCTTCACCAATACAGAACGGCGGGTTCAGCGGGTGCGTCAAGCGGTCTCCCCGCCCGGCGAGGCTCGCGCGGATTGGGAAATTCTCTGCGATCTCTCCAGGCGCATGGGTTACGAGATGAGCTATGCCGATGCGGAGGAGATTTTCGAAGAGATGAGACATCTGACACCGAGTTACGCCGGAATCACCTACAAGCGCATAGAAAAGGTCGGCTTGCAGTGGCCCTGTCCAACGGAGGACCACCCGGGGACCAAATATTTGCACCAGGGCGCTTTCCCCAGAGGCAAGGGATTGCTGCAGGGGATCGAATACAAGCCGGCTGAAGAGCTTACCGACGAAGAGTATCCCATTCTGTTGACCACCGGTCGCAAGCTGAATCACTACAACGTGACAACACGTTTCTCGGAAAGCCTCCTGACCCTGGATCCTCACGAACAGGCGGAGATCAATCCTGCGGATGCTGCCAAACTGGGCCTGGGCGAGGACGATCAGATTCGCGTTACCTCCCGCCGGGGTTCAGTTGTTACCAGGATAAAGATTACCGACAAGATCGCCCCCGGGGTTATCTTTATGACTTTTCACTACAAGGAGTCGCTGACAAACGAGCTCACAAGCGCTGCTCTTGACCCCATCTCCAAAACGGGGGAATATAAGGTTTGCGCGGTAAAAATAGAGAAACATACCGATGAAAAGATCTCTGCAGCCAACTGAGAGATCGGCTAGAGCGGGATTTGTCGGACAGCTGTAAAAAACTGCCGGGAGCTGCACCAGCTCCCGGCAGTTAACTGTGCCCTTAGTGCAAACAACCATCTTCAAGGGTTCCGGGTTTCCTGATAGACCTTTTCAAAGTAACAGGGATGGCAGCTGGAAGTGCAGGGATACCTGACCCCGGTACATGACTTGAGCCTGGCGTGTTCCCGGTAGCGGAAAAAATCACACTTCGGGCAGCTCTCGTCCCGGTGAGAAAGGACTGCGCCGCAGTGAGGACATTTTTTCTGAGCCATGTAGAACACCTTCCCTTCAATGTATGGTGTGATGGTTTTATTTCCAGGTACAGTGTACCTTGGTTGAGGGGAAAGGTCAACCGTTTTTTTCCGAAATCTGTTTAATCTGTGGTCATCTTATCTGCTTAATTACTTTGATAAAATGTCACCTATGTGGGAGAGGACAAGGTACTTATGTCACAGTAACAGATCGGTCGTTATGTCGTGATCCGGAGGCTGGATCGATCTCCGCAGAAGATGCAGCAAAGTCCCTTAACTTGAGCTCGG
>JAAZPS010000120.1 GCA_012797095.1 Bacillota bacterium
AGTGGTAAAGTCTCAACCTTTACAGGGAGGTGAGCCAAAATCAGAAGAACAATCTCTCCGCTTTTGGCCATAGAATCATATTTGTCGCGGTGACGGAAGTTAACCTGGTTACACCCATAACCTACTGGCTGGCGATACCGCTGCTGGTGGCAGCTACAGCTTTAATTATTGCCGGCGGCCTTGAAACAGAAAAATAGTACTGACATTTGCGGAAATGTAGGAAAAACAACCCTTGCCCGAACGTAACCTTCTTTGAAGAAGGTATCTCAAGAGGCCGCCGGGCCTTGACCTGCAAGGCTCCGGCGGCCACTTTTTTCTACTGCAGCATTTGCAAGAGGCCAGGCACTGACGGCCCCATTCCAAAATAGTGCGTATGTTACTCGGCTACCTCGATATCGATCTCCCTTGGCTGGACTTCCGCCTTTTTGGGCAGAGCTATCTCGATGATCCCGTTTTTGAACTTTGCACTGACCTTTTCGCGATCGATCTCCACGGGCAGAGGAATGGTGCGCGCATATTTGCCATGGGCTCTTTCGCAGCAATAGTAGTTTTCCTTCTTGATCTCCTCATCCCTTTTGAGCTCACCCTGGATGGTCAGGTTGTTTTCGTAAAGCGACAGCTTCAGATCTTCCTTCTCCACACCAGGAAGCTCCACCTTGACAATGATCCTGTCATTGCAGTCGATTATGTCAACAGCCGGTTCCCACATCCCCCCCTCGAGCCAGCTTCTTCTGATACTGCCCGGACTCTGCACAACATCGAAAAAATCATCAAACAAACTCCTTACCAAGCGCCTTCTCGGTTCCCATCTGATCAGGTCCATGAGAACACCTCCATCTATTTTGTAGTTTTTTTGTGACGGCACTTTTGGCCTTCCGTGCCAGCAGCGCCATCTTATGTTAAGTATACCATCAACTTTGGACTTGTCAATAGTTTTGGCATATTTCTTGCGATTGGCGCCTGCAGGGATAGCTTCCCGCAGGTTCACCGCACTGCCGTACCGGAGGGTCAAGGAAATTTTAGGTAAATCAATCGATGGGGTCAAGGATCAGGAATGCGAGCCCCCGGTCTCTCCTTTTGATGTGACCCTGTACCGGTGGGTAATCAAAAGAAGACCGATGTTGTCCAGCCGGGTATCCCGGTCATCTGCGATCGGAAGATGATCGACGATGGGGAAGAATAGCGGCACCCCGTCCCTGGTGGTGATCCATACCGCTTCCCCCCCCACGCCGGGACCCGGCCCTGAAGCTGGACCTTTACCTGGATAGTGGTGTCCAGAAATACCGGGGATCCCATCTACCTTTGCAGCGAGCATGATATCGCTGAAATCCTGACGCACAAAGGTGATGAGAAGGCCCACCCGGTACAATTCCCGGGCCTGACGATCACCCTTGAACAGGTTTTTGCCTGAAAGGGACCTTTCAAAATTATGCTTTTCCGTTATCCTACCGCAGTTCGATGATCGCCTCAACCTCCACGAGGACGCCCCTGGGCAGCGCTTTGACCGCGATGCAGCTGCGCGCCGGCCTTTCGGTAAAATAGTCGGCGTAGATGGTATTGAACCGGGCGTAGTTGCCCATATCGGTTAAAAAGCAGGTTGTTTTAACCGTCCTTGCCAGGGTGGTCCCCGCTGACTCGGCCAACGCTTGCACATTTTTCAGAACTTGCACGGTCTGCGCTTCAAATTCTTCGGGAATCTCGCCGCTCTGGGGATTGACCGGGATCTGACCCGAGGTGAAAAGTAGATTGCCACTGCAGATACCCTGGGAGTTCGGTCCGCTGGCGGTCGGGGCTTTTTCGGTTACAATTCTTTTGCTCATGATGGTTCGTCTCCTTCGGTTTAAGATGACAGTCTGTTTCCTTCCCGGGTTTGAGGCGGCGGGAAGGCTGGTTCCGGCATTACAGTGGGGCGGAGATCCTTCGCTGCGCTCAGGATGACTGGGAGGAGCGCTCAGGATGACTGAGAGGAGTGCTCGAGTTGACTGGGGAAGCGCTCGGGTTGACGGAATGGAGCGCTCGATGACGGGAAGAAGCGCTCGATGACGGGGAGAGACGCCCGGGATGATGGGGGACGCTCATGACAATGGGGAGAAAGTGCTCCCGGGATAATACCGGGGAAAGTTGCCGGATGACAGGGGGGAAAGCTCTCAGGACAAAACCAGGACGGGTATCCGGGAAAAAAATGTACGGCCGGTCCGGATGCGCTCGTGACAGGACAGAAAGGGTTTCAAAGATCAAGTAATTTCTTTTTATTCTACGATAATCACTGATCCCCTTCTGCCTCAGCCAGTTTTTTTTCAGAGCAAGGCGGCTCTTTGCTGGTGTAAAATTCAACAGATCTGAACCGCATCCCGGTGGGGGGGGTGATTAACAATTTTTATTTCTGGGAAGGTATTTTCATATCTGACAAAGAAAAAGGAGGGTGAACCCGGTTTTCAGTCAAAAGAAGATACGCAGCCAAGGAGGCATACCGGATGAACAGGACAAGCAAGCTGCAGCTGATCCAGGAGCCGGTCCAGGAGATTGCCGAGGCGATCGCTTCAGCGCTGAAGCTGGATGTGGAGATATTCGATGAACACCTGGTCGTGGTCGGGGCAACTGGCAGGATCCGGGGGAAGATCGGCTTCACCTCGAAAACGGCAAATGTCACCCGGCAGGTTCTCGCCACCGGAAACAGTTACGCCGTCGAGGAGCCCGGAAAACATGAGCTCTGTCAAAAATGCATCATCAAAAACAACTGTTTCTGCACCGCTTCCCTGGTCTGCCCGATCAACCTGAACGGACAGATCGTGGGCAGCATCAGCCTACTCAGCTTTGATCGGGGGCAGAAAGATGATCTGATCTCGCGGCAGAGCCAGTATTTTGATTTTATGGCCAGGATGGGTGAGCTTATCGCCAGCCGTGCCCTGGTGCTGGAGATCTTGGACCGGATCACCGGTAACGAGAAATTCCTGAAAACGATCATCGACTCCGTCAGCGAAGGGATCATCGCCGTGGATGCCGGCGCCAATATCACCCTGGTGAACAATGTTGTTGAGCAGCTTTTCAACCTGCGCCGTGAATCGCTGATCGGTCGGCCGGTAACCGCCTATTTCCCCGACTCACTTTTGCCGGAGACGATCCGGAACCGGAGCAGATTTACCGACAAGGAGATCGAGGTGTCCGTGGGCAGCTCGAGGAAGAAACTTATCTGCAGCACCACCCCCATCTTCATCGAGAACCAGATCGTAGGGGCAGTGAAAACTTGTCGGGATGTCAAGGAGCTCTCCAGGGTTGCAGGCAGGCTTTTCCAGGGCCATGAGCGGATCACATTTGAGGATATTCAGGGGCGGAGCAGGGTGATGCAGAAACTGATCGAGCGAGCCCAGATCGCCGCCTCGGGAGGCTCCACGATCTTGCTGCAGGGTGACAGCGGGACCGGGAAAGAGCTCTTTGCCCGGGCCATCCATCAGGCCAGCCCTTTCCACGACGGACCCTTCCAGGCGATCAACTGCAGTGCCATTCCGGAGACGCTTCTGGAAAGCGAATTGTTCGGCTACGAGGAGGGCGCTTTTACCGGCGCCAGGAAGAACGGCAAGCCGGGCAAGTTCGAGCTGGCTGACGGGGGCACCCTCTTTCTCGATGAGGTCGGTGATATGCCGCTAACCCTGCAGGCCAAGCTGCTGCGGGTCCTCGAAAGCAATACTCTGGAGCGGATCGGGGGAAACAAACAGTATTCCTTCAACGTCAGGATCGTTGCTGCAACCAACCGCAACCTGGAAGAGATGATCGCACACGGGCAGTTCCGCCCGGACCTGTACTACCGCCTCAATGTGATCCCCCTCCGCATAGCGAGCCTCCATGAACGGAAAAAAGATATTATCCACCTGGCGGAATTCTTTTTGGAAAAATATGGCCAGCTGCTGCGGAAGGAGATCACCGGCCTCGATCACGAGGTCAGGGAGATCTTGCTGTGCTACCGCTGGCCGGGCAATGTCCGCGAGCTGGAAAATGCGATCGAATATGCGGTCAATTTCGAGCAATCAGCAATCCTCACCAGGCAGAGCCTGCCGCAGTGGATCATTCAGAAATGTGGCGGCGAGGAAAAGAAGACACCCCTTAAAAAAAGGACCGCCGAGCTTGAGACCGAGACTATCCGCAGGATGATCGCCGAGATGGGCGATTCCGTCGAGACGAAAAAAGAGATCGCCGCCAGGCTGGGAATCAGCCTGACCACGCTTTACCGCAAGCTCAAAAGCGCAAACTGAAAAGGTCACCCCCGGGCCAAGAATTGCAGCAGCCAGATGCTTTCGGTATCCGGCAAATCGGGGGCAGGGCAAGTTCTTGTCACTTCACCCCCCACCCCAGCCCTCCCCACTCAAGGAGGAGGGATTTTTGAGTACACCGGGGTCAGGCTTGAGAAATTGAATTGTTGATCCAGCATCGAAATGAGGGCCATCTGGGGATATGCGTAATTCAATTATTCAGCCTGACCCCAGGCTGTCCACGCGTAATTCAATTATTCAGGCCTGACCCCAGGTTGGTTTACGTTTTTATGGACGAACCGGTTTTGTTTTGGGAACAGGTTGTGATAGATGCAGCTTCTGTTTGCGCAGCTCACCGGCGGCCCATCTGGCCAGGACCGGCCGCTCGATCTTGGAATTGTGGCGGGGATCAAGGGGCAGCGATGATTTGAACAAAAGGTGCTGGATCGATCTGGTCGGTTCATATTTTGCAGCCATGCGGAGCAGCTCCTCCCGGAGCGCCCTTCGTTCGGACCGGCGGATACCCGGTTCGAGCTCAACGCAGATCACCGGCAGCTCGCCGCTGCTGCCGGGGATACCGACAAGGCCGCAGCGTTTCACCTTCGGGTGCGTCTCGAAGATCGCTTCACAGAGCAGCGGGAAGAGCGGTCCAGAGGGACTTTTGACCCGGTGGCCGACCCGCCCGCAGACCCACAGACGGCCCGCTTCATCAAGGTATCCCGTATCGCCATAACGGTGCCAGCTACCCCCTGCGGGATCCTCGATCTTGTTTTTCAGGGTGCTCTCCTCTTCCCTGAAGTAGCGGGGGCTGATATAGCTGCTCCGGACCAGGATCTCCCCGATCTGGCCCTGGACGAGCTCTTCGGTCTGGGCCATCGTCCTGACCGGGCCGTCAACGATGGAGATGATCTTTAGCTCCACTCCGGGAAGCGGCCGGCCGACGCAGATACCGGCGCCTTTGACGGTCTTACCCCAGGTCTCGTTCAAGGTCTCCCGGGCGCACATCTCGGTGGTGGGCATCGCTTCGGTGGCTCCGTAGTTGGCGAAGACCTCCCCTTGATAATCCATCATCCGGAGCAGCAGCTCCTTGGCCGGAGCCTTGATCACATCGCCCGCCCCGACGATCCGCTTCAGCGTTGGCGTCCGGATCCCTTTCTCCACGGCGTAGCGCCCCATATTTTCCAGCAGCACCGGCGAACCGAACATCGACTTAACCCCGCAGTCGTTGATCACCTCGAGAAGGGCCCGCGGATCAACGTCCGCCGGTCCCTGGGTGACAAAATTGATCGGCGGTACGACCATGGTCCCTCCCGCGCTGATGGGGATAAACAGAAATGCCGGAAAGACAGCGATATCGACGGGGGGCTCCTTATCCTCGTGGAAACGCCAGCTGTGGTGAGCCTGGCGGAAGAGACGGCAGAAATTACGCTGCAGGTAGAGTGCGGGCTTGGCCGGACCGGTGCTGCCGGTAGTGTAGAGAATGGCCGCGGGGTCGTCCGGCCCGATCTGCGGCGGCGGTGGCTCGGCCGGCGCCGGCCGGCGCAGCGAATCGACGGTGCGGGCACCGGGAAAACCCGGTCTACCGGTGACCAGGAGCTTGCGCAGCGAGCGCGGCCCCCAGCCGAAGACGAGCCGGCCCAGATGGGCGATGGGGATACCGAAGAAAGCCTCGATCCCGACCCGCCCGAGCCGCTCCGTTATATTGAGATAACCGACAGCGGTATCGATCCAGACCGTCGCTGCACCCACGCGGGTCAGGGCCAGCCCGATCACGCAGGCCTCGTAACTCGGAGGGGCCATGAAGACAACGCGGGTCCGCTCGGCGATACCCATTTCGCGAAGCCCGGGTGCAACGGATTCGGCATCGGCAGACAGCTGCCGGTAGGTGTAACGCTTGTAGCGGCGCTTTCCTCCGGAATCAAAACCATCCAGATCGATCACCGCGATCCGCTCCGGATCTTTGCGGGCCACCTCCAGGGCGATATCGGCCAGATTGAAGATGTCATCTGGAAATATACTCAAGATAATACCTCCTTGTCCTGGGATAACATCTCTTTTTCATGATGTTCACCCTCCAGTAAAAATTCCCGAACAATCTGCGCAACCTTTTCAGGTTGCTCCAGCATGAGCAGGTGCCCGCACCCTTCAAGCCATTCCTGCCGGCGCGGTTTCAGGGCCTCGTTGAGCTTGCGGCCTGCTTTCGGTGAAAGAATCTTGTTCTGCTGCCCCCAGACCGTGCAGAGCGGCGGAAAATCACGGGCCGGGGCGAGGCGATCAAGATAGCGGTAATTGCTCAGGTCATCGAGCACTCCCAGCAGCGAATTCATCAGTCCGGGGACGGCAAAGCAGGCGCAGACCTGCGGGTCTTTGTGCACCTTGCGCGATTTTCCATGAGGCCCGATCTGGAAACTGAGCACCAGGGGACTGAATATGACCGGCATCCTGATCCGACCCAGCACCTTGTAGACCGCCCTGGAAAAGCCGGGAGCCCGCTGACGCAGGCGCAGGGTTAACCCGAGCATACCCCCCAGAAATGTGGCCTCGGTGAGAGGATTCATCAGCACCAGAGAGCGCACCAGCTCAGGGCGGCGGTCGGCCAAGCCCAGCGACATGGCGCTGCCCATGCAGTTGCCGACCAGGGCCACCGGCGCCAGCCGGTGATGCTCGATAAACTCAACCAAAAAATCGATATAGCGGTCGATGGTATAATTGGACTCGGGCCCGGGCTTGGCCGAAGCACCGTAGCCCAGCAGATCAAAAGCAAAAAGCTCGTATTGATCAGCGAGATGGGGTAATATCTCACGCCAGATGACATGAGAGGTGCCCCCGTTGTGCAGCAGGATCACCGGGGGTCCCTTGCCGGCATGGCGGTATCGAATCGGCCATTCCCCGAAATAATAAGTCTTCAAGTAATTTACACCTCCTGTTATGACGATCCCTTGATTGACTTATCGGAAGATTATCAATTATTAATATTAGACAAATGTTCAGTTTATCCTTCCCATCTTCCAAGATCCATCCTCTTTTTACAGGAAAGTTCATCGTGGATCCGGCGTCAGGGGGCGGTGAATCCGACCTTTGAAATAAGTAGACAGATCGGAAAGGGAATCTTGAATCGATCAGGGGCGAGGGTTCTGGCTGCCAGCGAAAACCCCCGCCCGGGGATCGAGCGGGGGATCAACACTGGTAGCCGGTGCCGGGGGTCCGCTGCCGGGCGGCAGCATCATCTCTTTAGGCCGGGGGTCAACCCTGGCGGGGCAAAGTTGATCTTCGACTAGGGGCCGTCTCAGGGCCGCCGATAATCCCTGACCAGGTTGATGGCGGCCAGCAGCATGATGTAAACCGGTACCGTCACCAGCAAGATGGCCAAGAAATCGCGCACGGCCGAATACGAGGCAAAGTTTAAACCTTTGATGCACAGGCCGGCCAGCAGGTAGGCCAGCGCCAGCAGCAATACCTTCAGAAACGCCTTTCTTGTTTTGGCATGGCGGCGGAATAGATAGGCGGCGGCTGCACAGAGGATCACCAGGATCAGGGCAATAAAAGCATAGTACGATAGAACCAGCCTGGGCAGGGTGGCCACACCGCCGCTGGCGATCTGGTTCTGACCATGGATCAATATATCAAAAGCTCCATCAGCAATGATCTTGCCGGCTCTGCTGGTAATATCGTAATAGTAAACTGCTGCCACGCTCTCCCCATCCTTATTCAAAACAGCGCTGCCAACGGGTTTTTTGCAGATGTACCTGCTCCAAAGGCTATCCCATGCGGTGATATGGTAGGAATTGCCGGGACCGATAGGGGCGCTGTAATGATCGGCGTAAAACCCGGTAACCTCATCGCCGAAGACGACCAGCACAGTTCCGTCGTCCTTCTCCTGCACGGTTACAGCGCTGTCGCTGTACGAGATGTACCTTGGCGCAGTCAAGAATGCGGCCACCACCACAACTGCGGCCAGCGTGAACATAACCGCGAAGAGGACTGCGTGAAATTTATTCTTGCGCAAGGCCATTTTCATCTTTTTCAAGGGAGCGGTATCGATATCCGGCGGCAAAGGATGGGCCGCCTCCATTTCGTCAAGCTCTTTCAGGCAATCCTTGCAGGATGCGATGTGCTCCTCCACCAGCCTGCGCGTATCATCACTGACCATATTCTCCGCGTACAGGGGCAGGATATCTCTGATCACCGGGCAGGTTACCTTCATCTGTACCCCTCCATCTGCTTTTTGATCTTGTTCCGGGCCCGGTGGTGGGTCACGCAAGCCCAGTTTTCACTTTTCCCGAAAAGGGAGGCAATCTGTTTAAAGCTCAACTCTCCAAAAACACGCAGCGAGAAGACTTCCTTGTAGGGTTCACCAAGACTGTGAAGGATCTCGTGAACCTTCATCGATGCTTCGGAGAGGGTGACCATCTGCTCGGGATCATGCTCATCCGCCTGTTCCGGTATATTTTCCATCCCAACAATCTTCTTGTTCCTGCGCAGGTAGGAGAAGTAGCTGTTCTTCGCAATCTGACACAACCATACCCGGAGTTCACAGGTTCCCTTGAAGCGATCGATGGATTCAATGGCTTTCAAAAATGTTTCGGAGGTGATATCCTCCGCGATATACCTGTCGCCGGATAGACTGTAAAGATAGAGAAAAACATCCTTGAAATAAGTATTGTAGATCTCCTCGAGCTCCGCCACTTTCTTGCCTCCTACCTATAAGACGCACTCGAGCCAATTATATTACAGATGTTGATCCTATTTCCCTGCCCCCGTGGGGAAGGGCCGGTGTGGGGTGATCGTTCAACGGCTCAGGCGGCCGGCGAGAAGGTGAAGGGCGTCGAGGTAACCCTGCGGGCCGCGGCCCTTGATGGTACCGATACAGGCGGGGCGGATATAGGAGAGGCGGCGGAATTCTTCGCGCTTATCGGGATCGGTGAGGTGAACCTCCACCGCTGGCAGGGCAACAGCCTTGAGGGCATCGAGCAGGGCGATGCTGGTATGGGTGTAGGCGCCGGGGTTGATGATGATTCCGTCAACCCTGTTGCAGGCGCCCTGGATCGCATCGATCAGCTCTCCCTCATGATTCGATTGAACAATCTCCAGCCGCACCCCCAACCGCTCCGCTTCCGCCTCGAGCAGGGCCACCAGATCGCCGTAGGTGGCCCGGCCGTAGAGCTCCGGTTCGCGCAGGCCGAGCAGGTTGAGATTCGGTCCGTTAATCACCAGAATATGCATTGAAATCCCTCCAGATCATGGCGGCAACCTCATCAGGGGAGCCGCTGTTGTCGACCGCCGCGTCGCGGAAGCGCCGGTAGAGCGGCAGCCGTTCCCGGAAGAGCGCCCCGAGATCGCCTTTTTCCGAAAGGGGACGCCCTTCGCGAGGCAGTAGCGCAAGATCGCGCCGGAGATGATAGAGCCGCCCGTTCTGGCGGAGCAAGGGGTAGTTCCGCTCGTCCTTGACGATCCCGCCGCCGGTGACGATGATCTTGCCGCTTTCTTTGCCCGCCGCGGCGGCGGCGGCATGCTCGAGGCGGCGGAAAAACGCTTCGCCGGAGGCGGCAAAGATCTCCGGGATGGAGCGGCCCGCTTCCCTGACGATGAGCTCATCGAGATCGAGCAGCTCGCGCCCGGTCAGCCGGTGAAGGGCCTCGCCGAGGGTGCTTTTGCCGCAGCCGGGCATCCCGATGATGATGATATTGGTCATCTCGCGGCGCATCTTCCCGATGATCCGCTCCAGCTCCTGCCCGGCGATCACCGTATCGAAGAAAAGTTCCGCCGCTGCCTTGGCCTGCGCCACCAGCATCGGCAGACCGTCGGAGCAGGGGATCTTCAACGTCTCCGCCTGCATCAGCAGGGCGGTGCGGCGGGGGTTGTAGATCAGATCGAGGATCCCGCTTAAGCCGCTGAAGAGGGCCGCATCGACCACCGCTGTGCCGCTGTGGGGATACATCCCCACGGGGGTGGCGTTGATCAGGACGCCAGCATCGTGGTGTCGGGAGAGATTCCCGTAATTATCCTTACCGGAGCGGGAGATCACCACCACCTCCCTGGCGCCCTCCCGGCGGGCGAGATGCTGCGCCGTCAGCGAGGCGCCGCCGCTGCCGAAGATAAGCACCTTTTTACCGCCGAAGGAGATGCCCGCACGCCGGGCCATATAGTCCAG
>JAAZPS010000121.1 GCA_012797095.1 Bacillota bacterium
CGTTTACTGCTGCTCGATCCGGGCGAGCATCCCTTTCAGTTCGGGAATGATCGCATCATCGGTCAGATTGAATTTGAGCGGGGTGATGGAGATATGGCCGTTCTTGATCGCCCGCACATCGCTGTCAGCCTCATCCTCGCCCTCGACGAGCTCGCCGGCCAGCCAGTAGTAGATCAGGCCCCGGGGATCGGTGCGCCGGTCGAAGCTGTTGCGGTAACGGCGGGTGCCGAGGCGGGTAATGCGGGCCTTACCGACCTTGCCGCAGCCGGGCGGCACATTGATATTGAGCAGGGTCCCCTCCGGAAGCCCCGCCGCCAGAAGGTGCGGGATCAGATCGCGGATAAATTCGGCGGCATGGACAAAATCTTCACTTTCCCCCCCTGCCGTCAGGGAGACCGCCACCGCCGGCAGCCCCAGGATCACACCCTCCACTGCTGCGGAGACCGTGCCCGAATAGAGCACATCGGTGCCGAGATTGCTGCCGCGGTTGATCCCCGAGATGACCAGATCCGGCCTTTTTTCCAGCAGCGCCTCCACGGCCAGCTTGACACAATCGGAGGGGGTTCCGTTGACCGACCAGCCGGTCAGCTCCGGATTGTGCAGGAAACGGGCCCGCTCCACCCGGAGAGGCCGGTGCATGGTGATGGCGTGGCCGACGGCGCTGCGCTCATGATCCGGGGCGGCGATCTGCAAGCGGTAGCGGCCGCTTTCAAACAAAACCTTGCTGAGCAGCTGAATCCCATCGGCATAGATACCGTCGTCATTGGTAACCAGAAGTTTTATTGGCATATTTTAAGTTCTGTAATTGCTTTTTCCTGTTAGTCTCTCCGCCCGGCGGAGGCATTCGTCCATGATTTTCTCTTCATCAAGTCCGGTCAGGCGCCCCTGATCCAGCAGAAGCGCACCGTCTACCATCACGTAAAGGATATCGGCGGCCGCAGCAGCGTAGACCACGTATGCGGCCGGGTCGAACAGGGGAGTCGCAGCCGGCGTCTTCAGATTGAACGCGATCAGGTCTGCCTTGAAACCTTCCTTCAGCAGGCCGACCCCGGACAGCCCCAGCAGCGCCGCTCCGTTAACCACAGCCATCTGCAGCGCCTTCTTCGCCGGAACGAGCGTCGGTTCACAGTCGATCCCCTTTGCCAGCAGCGCCGCCAGGCGCACCTCCTCGAGCAGGTTCAGATTGTTGTTGCTTGCGGCGCCGTCGGTGCCCAGCCCGACCATCACCCCGGCCTCCAGCAGCCGGGCCACGGGGGCGATGCCGCTGCCCAGCTTCAGATTGCTGACCGGGTTGTGGGCCACGCCAACCTTGTTGCTCCCGAGGATAACGATATCGTCATCGCTCAGATGAACGCAGTGGGCGGCGATGACCCGGTGGTCAAAGAGGCCCAACCGGTACAGATGCTCCACCGGGGTGGAGCCGTAATCGTGCCAGCATTCCTCGACCTCGCGGGCGCTTTCGGCAAGATGAATCTGCAGCGGACTTTCCGTCTTGGCCGCTTCCTCCATCACCCGGCGCAGATAGTCCGGCCGGCAGGTGTAGAGAGAATGGGGCCCGTAAGTCACGGTGATCCGTCCGCCGGCGGCACCGTGCCATTCCCGCTGAAAGGCAGAGGCCTCCTGCAGCGATTTTTCGCCGCTGTCGTTCAAGCCGACAAGGCCGCGCGAAAGGACCGCGCGGATCTTGCCGTCGACAACCGCC
>JAAZPS010000122.1 GCA_012797095.1 Bacillota bacterium
CCATTCCCGAACATGATGAAGGGGATTGCCGGAGCGAGCACCGGGGGAATGATCCCCAGAAGGAGTGCCGCCCAGGGGGTGAGCAGTCCGATTGCCGCACCGCCGGCTGTGCCGATCACGGCGGTGGAAAGGAGCAGCATCAGATTAACCAGCGGTCCGGTCACCGGAGCAGGCAGCCGCAGGTACTGCACGGAAAGGGTCAATGCCAGCAGCAGGGCCAGCCGCGTGAGCTGCCGCACGGAGAAGCGTTTCTGTGGATTCATCGCCAACCCTCCATCTTTTTGGCGTCGGCGGGAATACAACGATCCGCCCGCTACTATCTTTATGAGTAAAGAGAAAAACAATGCCCCTTCAACCATGACACTATTTACCGGGTATGCTTTGGCCGGGCTGCACCAAGCTAACTGCAGCGCAAGGCAGACAGTCCCGATAATTCCTGGGAGGGCGCCGGGTAGAGAGCTGGGTTTTCCGTGAATTCCCCTTTTTGATCGAGGAATTTGGTTTACCCGTTGCCTGTTCCGGGATAGAAGAAATCAAAAATTTACTGAAAGGGGCTCACCCGGTGGCGGTTAAAACCGATCCCGAGCAGAAACAGTACGAACGGCTGGAGCGGGTTTTGAGAAAATACAAGGGGAAACCGGGCGTGCTCATAGCTGCGCTGCAGGAAGCGCAGAGCATCTTCGGCTACCTGCCCCGCAAGGTGATGATCCGTGTGGCCAACCTGCTGACCATACCGCTATCAGAGGTCTACAGTGTGGTCAGTTTCTATTCACTTTTTTCCACTGTTCCCACGGGCAAACACCATCTCGAGGTCTGTCTGGGCACCGCCTGCTATGTTCAGGGCGCGGAAACGCTTTTACGGGAACTGCAGGAGCTCTGCGATACCGGGCCGGGAAAATCTTCAACCGAGAGCCCTTTCAGTATCGCCACGACTCGCTGCGTCGGTGCCTGCGGAGCCGCCCCGATCATTAAAATCGAGGAAGAGCTGCATGGAGAGATGACCCCGGATCAACTGCCCCGGCTGCTGAGGGAGCTGGAGGAAAGATGAGCACCCTGGAAAAAGAGCTGTCCCGTGAAAGGATAAGACCGGAAACCGAACACCGCCTTCTTATCTGCGGCGGCCTTCCCTGCCATTCAAAGGGCTGCCGCCAGGTGAAAGAGGCCCTCACGGATGAACTGCAAAAAAGGGGGATCGCTGACGAGATTCCCATCGAGGTTGTCGGCTGCATCGGCGACTGCAGTCTGGGCCCTGCAGTGATTGTCTATCCCGAAGGGATCATCTATCAACAGCTCACTGCCGAAGACGCACGGACCATCGTCCGGGAGCATCTCATTGCCGGGCAGATAGTCGAGACACTGCTGCACCGCGATCCGCGGAGCGGCGAGATCATTCGTGAACGTGAATCGATGCCCTTTTACCGGGAACAGACCAGGCTGGTCCTGCGAAATTGTGGCGTGATCTCCGCCCATATCGACGATTACCTGAAATACCGCGGCTATGCTGCCCTGGCCCGGGCTCTGGCCGAGATGACCCCGGAGCAGGTGGTGGCCGAGGTTAAAGATTCGGGGCTGCGCGGCCGCGGCGGGGGCGGCTTCCCCACCGGACGCAAATGGGAACTGGTCCGACAGGCTCACAGTGATGAAAAATTCGTCATCTGCAACGCCGATGAGGGCGATCCCGGCGCCTTCATGGATCGTAATATCCTGGAAGGGGATCCGCACAGCATTATCGAGGGGATGATCATCGCCGGATATGCAACCGGCGCAACCCGCGGTTATATCTACGTCCGTGCCGAATACCCCATGGCGGTACACCGCTGCCGGGAGGCGATCACCCAGGCTCGCCGCAAGAAGCTGCTGGGAAACAATATTCTCGAGAAGGGGCTCTCCTTTCAGCTGGAGATCCGCACCGGTGCCGGGGCTTTTGTCTGCGGCGAGGAGACCGCCCTGATCTCATCTCTGAACGGCACCCGCGGCGATCCCGAACCGAGACCGCCCTTTCCGGCCCAGAAAGGGCTCTGGGGCAAACCGACCCTGATCAACAATGTGGAGACCCTGGCCAATATCCCCCTGATCATCCTGCACGGTGCCGCTCGCTTTGCCGAACTGGGCTCCGCCGGCAGCACAGGAACAAAGGTCTTCGCCCTGGCCGGCAAGGTCAGACATACCGGTCTGGTCGAGGTACCCCTGGGAACAACCCTGCGCCAGATCATCTTCGATATTGGCGGGGGCATTCCCGGCGATAAAAAGTTCAAAGCCGCCCAGACCGGCGGCCCTTCGGGAGGCTGTCTGGGAGTGGAATCGCTCGACCGGCCCATGGATTACGACAGTCTCCGCGAGATGGGCTCGATCATCGGTTCCGGAGGGCTGATCGTGATGGACGAGGAGAGCTGCATGGTCGATCTGGCCCGGTTTTATCTCGATTTCAACCAGGATGAATCCTGCGGCAAATGCACCCCCTGCCGGATCGGCAGCAAGCGGATGCTGGAGCTGCTGCAAAAGATCACGGCGGGAAGGGGCGAGGAAAGGGATCTGGAGATCCTGGAGCGGCTGGCCCACCTGATGAAAACCGGCTCCCTTTGCGGCCTCGGCCGCACCGCTCCGAACCCCCTGCTCAGCACCCTGCATCTTTTTCGCGATGAGTACCTGGCCCATATCAGGGAGCGCTGCTGCCCCGCCGGGGCCTGCCGTAATTTAAGCGGGCCGCAGAAAGGTCCGAAGGAGGAATCCCGCGGATGAAGTTGAAGCTGTGGATTGACGGTCTGGAGCAGGAGGTTGAAGAAGGAACTACCGTGCTCGAGGCTTCCCGCCAGGCCGGTATCGATATTCCCACGCTCTGTTACCTGAAGGATCTGAACGCTCCCGCAGCCTGCCGCGTCTGCCTGGTGCAGGTGGAGGGAAGACCGACCATGGATTGCTCCTGTGTGCTCCCGGCAACCGCGGGGATGCGCGTCCGGACCAACACCCCGGAGGTGCTGGAGGCACGCAAGCAGATGATCGAGCTGCTGCTCTCCGATCACCCCTTCGAATGTCTCACCTGCGAACGCAACCTTAACTGCGAGCTGCAGCGCCTGGCCAAGCGCTACGGGATCAGGGATCTGCATCTCGAGGGCAGCCGCAACCACTTTCCCATCGACGATCTCTCTCCCTCGGTGGTGCGCGAGCCCGACAAATGCGTCCGCTGCCGGCGCTGTCTCGCTGTCTGTGAATATTACCAGGCTGTGGGGATCTACCGCATGGTCGAACGCTCTTTCAATGCCATCGTCGGACCGGCCTTCAACGGTTCCCTGATGGAGACCCCCTGCATCTACTGCGGCCAGTGCATCACCGTCTGCCCCACCGGAGCGCTGCGCGAGCAGGACTCGACAGCAGCGGTCTGGGAAGCGCTGCGCGATCCGGATCTGCATGTGGTGGTCCAGACGGCCCCCTCCATCCGCTGCTCCATCGGCGAAGAGTTCGGCTATCCCGTGGGTACACCCGTGGCCGGCCAGATGGTCGCGGCGCTGCGGCGGCTGGGCTTTGACCGCGTTTTTGATGACTGTTTCGGTGCCGACGTCACCGTGCTGGAGGAGGCCGCCGAGCTGCTGGAGAGGCTGGAGCGGGGCGGTCCTTTCCCCCAGTTTACCTCCTGCTGTCCCAGCTGGGTCCGCTTCTGCGAACTCTTTTACCCGGAGCTGACCGAAAACCTTTCGGAGGTAAAATCACCGCAGCAGGTCTTCGGAGCGCTGGCCAAGACCTACTACGCCCGAAAAGCGGGGCTCGATCCGGCGCGGATCTTTGTGGTCTCGATCATGCCCTGCGTCTCCAAAAAATACGAACTGCTGCGCCCGGAGATGAACGACAGCGGTTTCCGTGATGTCGACGCCGAGCTGACCACCCGCGAATTTGCCCAGATGCTCTTCCAGGCCGGCATCGATCTGCGCAAGCTTCCGGAAGAGGAATTCGATGATCCCCTGGGCCGCGCCAGCGGCGCCGGGATCATCTTCGGCTCAACCGGCGGGGTCATGGAAGCAGCCCTGCGCACCGCTTATGAATGGGTTACGGGGGAGGAGCTAGCCGATGTCGAGTTTCCACAGGTCCGCTCGGACAAGTACAAGGATGCGGAGATCCAGATGGGGGAGCTGCGTCTGAAAGTGGCGGTGGCCCGGGGCACCGGGGAGGCCCGCCGTCTGATCGAAGCGCTCAAAAAAGGGCAGAAGGAATACCATTTTGTCGAAGTGATGGCCTGTCCGGCCGGCTGCGTGGGCGGGGGGGGCCAGCCGATCTATATCGAGACCAACGACTGGAACGAACAGATCGCCCACCGTTCCCGCCGCAGCAGCGGTCTTTACCAGCTGGACCGGCAGATGGAGCACCGCAGATCGCACCGCAACCCGGCCGTGCTGCAGCTCTATCGTGATTTTCTGGAACACCCCGGCAGCGAAAAGGCACACCGCCTGCTGCATACGGGCTATCATTCACGCCGGCTCTACGCTCCGGAACCGCTGCCGAAAAAGGAACATAAACAGAAGGTCCCCGCCCTGTAACTGAAGCGTTTATTGGCCCACCCGGGCATCATCATCCGGACCAAGGTTTCTGCAGCAGCGGCCAAGCAGAGCGGCTTTCTTCCTCCCTCTCCATTCAAACAGAGCGGCCTGCAGCTGCTCTCCAGGCCGCCTCAACCGCCGCTGCAGCTGTTGAGCAATAGATGATCTGCCGCTCCAGCCGCTCCGGCGCTTCAACTTTCCAGCTTTTCAGACCGATCACCGGTGCGCCCATCTTCAAAGCCAGGGCGATCTCCGAAAGGGTGCCGTAGCCGCCGCCAACAGCGATCATCACATCAACCGTCCGGGCGATGATCGCATTGCGCGCATCGCCAAGGCCCGTTGCCACGGCCAGACTCAGATAGGGGTTCCCCCCGGAGCGATCATTTCCGGGAAGAATCCCCAGGACAGTCCCGCCGCGATCCCGGGCTCCTTTGGAGGCAGCCTCCATCACCCCTTGGCCGCCGCCGCAGACCAGGATACCGCCCCTGCCGGCGATCTCCGCTCCCACTTCCTCCGCCAGCAGGGCCGCCCCGGAACCAACCCGGGTCCCCCCGACAACAGCAATATAAAGGGGCATGCGAACTCCTTTCTGCAATCGGCAGCGGTTGGCCGATCAAACAACCTGACCGGTTAACGTTTGTTCAGAACCAGCTCGAAGCGGGGCAACCTGCTTCTCTCCTTGCCGCCGGACAATTTTTTTTGCTGCTCCGGATCCATATCTCCGGGTATGACCACCTGCAGGCGGCGGGTGCGCTCGCCCAACCTTTCGAGAAAGCGGGAAAATGAAGCAGCAGCCCTGCTCGAGGCAAAGCGCAGCCCCTCAACGTTGATCACCAGATGCAGACAGCTGTCCGGCAGATAGGAGCGGACCGTCCTGATCAGCTCCCGCAAATTCAAGCTGCTGATCAGGCCCTGCAGGCGCAGATGAAGGACCCCTTTCTTTTCGATGAGATAAACCTGCAGCGGCGCTGCCTTCTCAACCGCGGCCTCCTTCTTCTCCCGGGCTGCATCGATCCGTTTAAACAGCAGGGCCACCGGCCCGGGATCGCACCCCTGAAGCCGCTCCAGGGCCCGATCATACCAGCGATTCTTTCTCTCGAAATGGCGCGTCAGCCACCAGCCTAGCGAACGGTACAGCGAGGTGCTCCAGCCGGTATGGAAGACGTTGCCAAAGATATTGCGGAGGGAATAGAATCGCTTGAAGGCGGCGATCGTTTCCCGCTGGAGCTCTTCCGGAGAGAGCCGGTTCGGTTGAAAGACTGCATGGTGTCCGTCGTACAGCTCCCATTCCCTGGTCAGAAGTCTTCCCTCGGACTCGAGTTGATCGAACAGCGGGGTTCCCGGCAGCGGCGTCAGGATCAGGAACTGCACACTGTCGATGCGGCAGTCGAGGGCGAAATCGACGGTATCGCGGATCGTCTGCACGGTATCGCCCTCGCCGCCGAAAACAAACATCCCGTGCACCCTGATCCCGTATTCGTGAAAACGGCTCACGCATTCACTGACATCGGCAAGGCTCTGCTGCTTGTTCAACGCTGCCAGGGTCTCCGGGTTGATCGATTCCAGTCCCACAAAAGCCATATTCCCCCCGGAGCGCCGCATCAATTCCAGCATCTCCGGATCCCGGGAAGCCTCCACCCGCATCTGGGCGCCCCATCCCTTGAGCCCTGTTTGGCGGTCGATCATCCCCTGAAAGAGCTCCCTGCTCCGGGCAGCGTTGGCTGTGAAATTGTCATCGCAGAAAAAGACACTCCGCCCCTTGTACTCAGCAAGCTCATTCAGCACACTTTCGGTATCGCGAAAACGGTAGCGGCTCCCGAACATCAGGGTGACGCTGCAGAAGCTACAGTTGTACGGGCAGCCGCGCGAGGTCATCACCGGGATGGTGCGAAAATGCTTTTTCCCCTGGAACAGCGAAAAATCCGGCAGCGGCAGCTGATCCATCTCCACGGGCTCCGCGGAACAGGGATTATGAACTGCCTCCCGGCCATCCCAGAATGAAACTCCCGGAAGATCCCGCGGCAGCCTCCCCTCCTCGAGGGCACGGATCAGCGGCACGATGATCAGATCTGCTTCGCCACGCACCACATAATCCGCATGGCCCAGCGCCTCATCGGGCAAGAAATGGGCGTGAATCCCTCCGATTATTACTGGCAAGCCGCGCGAACGCAGGTACCCGGCCATGCGGTAAGCCTCACTGCTTGTCGCTGTGGTCGTCGAGATCCCCACAAAATCGGCCGAGACGATCGCGGGCCAGGGCAGCGATGCACCGGTCCCGTAGTACAGCTCCACCCGGTAACCGGCAGCCTTCAAGGCTGCCCCCATCAGCGGCAGGCCCAGACGGGGCATCTGCACATTTTTGTAGACATGATCTTCTTGCGACTGCGGCTCGATCAGAACCACCTTTTTCATCAAGAGCACTCCTCTCAGTTCATTTCGAAATTAGCAATAATACCAGGAATGATTCATCAGCGTTCTTGATGAGAAATAGATTATCGGCGAACAGGTGATCTCTCGAGCAGGTAGATGGTCTGAATCAGGTAGAAGTAAGTATTGAATAAGGCCTTACGGTTATTGCAGAGATGTCACCGCCGGCAGGGACCACCCTTAGTATACCCCGGGACCTGCCATTATCAAAAGTAATCCCTGCCTTCGTATAATATATCATTATGATCCCATCTTGCTTTTTTTGGCAAGCTCCGGTTAGCAGCGCCAGCCCGCTTCGCGAGGAGTTTGGAGCGGATTGCTCCTGTTATCTTTCCATTTGCTTCTTTTAGACTTTATCCCAAATCCGCGCCGCCGCCGAAAAACAAGGGGGGAATAACCTGGGAAC
>JAAZPS010000123.1 GCA_012797095.1 Bacillota bacterium
GGTCGAAAGTCCGGTGACCCCTTTTTTTTCATCAAAAAGCATCTCGATACGGTCAAAGGTATCCTTGAGCACCTCTTTCAGGTGGATAAAACCCCGCTGCTGTCCCTGCCTGCCGATCTCGAAGATCTTCTGCTCGGCTTCATCAAGAAATTCCTCCACGTCCGGCGGCCCTTCGTAAGATCCGGAGACGATACCGGTGGCAGCATGGATCAGGGAGCGCAGGATCGATTTTTCCCGGACGATGAGGGCATAATACTGCACGTTTGCCGCAGTCGGGACTGCCCCGGCTAGAGCGCTGAGATAAGCAGTCCCGCCGGCCTCCTCCAGGGAACGCTGACGCTGCAGCTCGTCAGCCAGGGTGACCAGATCAACGGGCTCACCCTTTTCACTTAATGCGATCACGGCCTTGAAGATCTTCTGGTGGGCGGTCCGGTAAAAATCGGTTTCATGAAGCAGCTCCGCAGCAGCGTAGACCGCTTCTTTCTCGATAATCATCGATCCCAGGACCGACTGCTCCGCTTCGATACTCTGGGGAGGAACCTTGTCGCCGGTGAGGATCATCGTTTTCAAACCTCCTTGGTTGTTCGCAGCTCCACAATGGCGCTTTCAGGTAAAAAATGAGGCAGCAGCGCCTCCACATCCCGGGCCAGGACGATCTCCATACCGGGAAAGGAGCAGCCCGTTTCCAGACGATTATCTGCCGGGACCACTGTTTTCTTCAGGCCGGCCAGACGGGCCCCGTACAGTTTCTCCGTGATCCCACCGACCGGTTTCAGCTGGCCGCGCAGCGATATCTCTCCGGTAACAGCGCAATCCTGACGCAGGGGCACCTCCTTCACCGCACTGAGGATGGCCAGAAAGATGGCCGCCCCCGCGGAGGGCCCATCAATATTACCGCCTCCGATGATATTGAGATGAAGATCAAAATCTTTAAGCTCGACCCCGGTTAAACTGCGCAAAAGCGAGGCGGCAACAAAAACGGAATCGCGGGCCATTGAGCCCGCCGTCTCGTTGAAGCGAATATCTCCCCGCCCCGCTGCCGCTGCCGGGAAAGCAAGCGCTTCAATCTCGAGCACCTGCCCGGTAAAACCATTCACCCCGAGAGCCAGCGCCCGTCCGGTTTCAACCATTTTGCCCGTACAGACTGCCGGCGGAGGATAGAGGCGGTTGCCCGTAAGCACCTTCTCCATCAGCGCTGCGCCGATCACTATCTTTTCGTTGTTTTCCCCGCCCCGGCGGCGGTCCTCGTAAAGAGCCCGGCCGTATGCATCGATCAGCAGATTTACCGCCCGCCGGCCCTCGCCGGTGCAACGGCTGATCAGGCGAACCGCGGCGGGGGCGATCTCCAGATCAAGCCTGGCCGCGGCGCCGTTTACAATCTCCTCTATCTCGGTGGGGGTAAGGGGCTCGAAGTAGACAGCAGAGCAGCGCGAACGGAAGGCAGGTGAGATCGCCTCCGGGGAGCGCGTTGTCGCCCCGATAAGGATAAAATCAGCAGGAGCCCCCTTTTCAAACAGCAACCGGATATACTTGGGCACCTGCGTATCGGTGGGATCGTAGTAGGCCGAATCAAAGAAAACCCGCTTATCTTCAAGGACTTTCAGCAATCTATTCTGCAGGGTATGATCCATCTCGCCAATCTCATCGATAAACAGGATCCCGCCGTGAGCATCGGAGACCAACCCCAGCTTCGGTTCCGGAATCCCGCCGTCTACCAGGTTCCGCCGGGCTCCCTGGTAGATCGGATCGTGGACCGAGCCGAGCAGCGGATCGGCAATCTCCCGGGGATCCCAGCGCAGTGTGGTCCCGTCCACCTCCACAAAGGGAGCCTGCTCCGAAAAGAGAGTACCGGGAATCTTCTGAACACTTTTCAGGGCCAGACGGGCGGCTGTGGTCTTGCCGACACCGGGGGGCCCGTAGAGTATTATATGCGGCGGAAAAGGCGAAGCCAGCCTGGAAACAAGGGCCGCCACCGCCTCGCCCTGGCCGACGATCTGGGCCAACTCCGCCGGCCGGAGCATCTTCTGCACCGTGGAGGAAAGCTGCCGGGCAAACATTTTTTCTGTCCGGGCATATTTCTTGAGGGTCTGCGGGCTTTCCACGCCGCCCCACTCTTTGTAGATCTCTTTTTTAATCTCCTGGAGATATTTTTCATGCTGCTCTTCGAGCCGCTCCTTGATCCTGAGCTCGAGCGACTCCTCCAAGGAGCGTCTGGCCATCAGTGCCGCCAGGGCCCCCTCGAGTTCGTCAAATATATCGGCATAGCGATCCTCGGTCGGAATCTCATCCAAGGTTGGGTTTTCCAGAACCAGACGCTGCAAGCCGAGCAGCTGCTGGGCCGGCCTCGAAGAACGGATCAGTGAAAGCGCCTCCAGCTTGCCCGCCTTCAGAATCATCTTCTCGGTTCCATAGATCCGGTTGATCAGATCGAGCAAGGCGCTGAGCCGCCTGCGAATCGCTGCTGTCTGCTGCTCCGGCCCCATGATCTGCCTCCTAATCCTCTGCCTCCACCTCGACGGCAACCGCGGCTTTGACTCCGGAGTGAAGCTTCACCGTGATCTCGTAACGCCCGGCTGCCTTGATCGGCTCCTCCAGGATCACTTTTTTCTTCTCCACCGAAAACCCGAGCTTGTGCAGCTCTGCGGCGATATCTGCCGCCGTTACCGAACCGAAAAGCCGGCCCCCTTCTCCAGCAGCCATCCTGAAGCGGATCTCCATCTGCTCCAGCCGTTCCGCCAGAACAAGGCTTTCCTCCTTGAGCCGCTCCCTCTTTCTTTCCAGCACCTGTTCCTGCTGCTGCAGTTCACGCAGACGGCCCGGAGTAGCCTCCACCGCCAACCCCCTGGGAATAAGCAAATTGCGGCCGTAACCCGGAGCGACATCCTTCACTTCTCCTTTTTCCCCCAGGCCGGGGATATCTTCTTTCAGAATGATCTTCATCAAACCCATCCTTTCAGGGAATCTTTCAAGCCGGCTTGACCATCAGCCCGATCAAGTATTATTTCGCGCCGGCGGCAGCAGGCTCCTGCTCCTCTGTTAAGCTAAAAAACGGCGCCGGCAGCAGAAGCCTCCAGCACCGTTTTAACGGCAGGCCTTTGGAATTCCGATCTATTCGGAAGTGAAGGGAAGCAAGGCCATGATCCGTGCTCTTTTGATCGCCCGGGTCAGCTGGCGTTGATGCCTGGCGCAGTTTCCGGAGATGCGCCGCGGCAATATTTTCCCCCGCTCGGTGATAAACCGTTTGAGCTTGTCGTACTGTTTGTAATCAACTTGTTCGATCTTATCCACGCAAAAACTGCAGATCTTTCTTTTGGGTCTGCGGCCTCTTTCACGCCTCAATTAACCAACCCCCTTAAAAAGGAATATCGTCCTCGCTCACGGAGATCTCATCACCGGAAAATGAATCTTCATCCCCGGTGCGGCGGGGTTCCAGAAAACGGACATCCCGGGCCACCACCTCGGTCATCCACTGGCGCACGCCCTCTTTATCATCGAAAGAACGGATCTGAAGCCGCCCCGTTACCGCGGCCAGCCTCCCTTTCGAAAGATAGTTGGCGCAAGTCTCCGCGAGCTTGTCCCAGGTGACTATCCTGATAAAATCCGCCTCCTTTTCGCCCTGCCTGTTGGTAAAAGGCCGGTCGACAGCCAGGGTGAATGTGGCCACCGCCGTGCCGTTTCCCGGAGTATAACGGAGCTCCGGATCCCGGGTCAAACGACCGATCAACACAATAATGTTAAGCATCCCCTGCACCGCCTTCTGTTAATCTAAGATCTACTCGCCTTCCCGTACGGTGATAAAGCGAATCACCGCGTCGTTAACCCGGAAGAAGTGTTCGAGCTCGGGAACGATGGCATGGGTGCCCTTGAACTCCAGTAGATAGTAATGACCCTCGGTAAATTTGTTGATCTCGTAGGCCAGCTTACGTTTTCCCCAGTCGTCAGCTTTGGTAATCTCTCCTCCGAGCTTCTGTAAAACGGCCTTGAGGTTGTTTAGCAGCTCTTCTTCTGTTTCGCTTTCGAGCTCCGGTTGAAGAATAAACATGGTTTCATAGACGGCCACTGCGGTTCACCTCCCTTTGGACTGTCGGCCCCGGTAAATGGAGCAGGGTTGCGTGAAGCGATCATAGCATATTTCATGATCGCGGGCAAGCTTTTCCCAAAATCTATCGACCGATCACCGGAGCGATTCCGATAAAAGTTTTGCCGATCTTTTCGCAGCAGCGCCGCCGTCAGATCAGCCGCGAAAATTGAAATAGAGGACCTCTCCATCGGCAACCGGATAGTGCCGCCCCTCTGTTCGGACAGTACCCCGCTCTCGTGCTTCGGCGAGCCCACCCGCCCCGATGAGAGCCTCCCAGGAGATCACTTCGGCATTGATAAATCCGCGGCCGATATCGGTATGAACCATGAAGGCAGCTTCAATGGCGGTGACCCCCCGCGGAGCAAACCAGGCCCGGGACTCTTCACCCTTGACCGTATAGAAGGTCACCAGATCGAGCAGCCGGTAACAGGCCCGCAGGAGCTCCTGGATCCGGGATCCCGCCAGACCGTATTCCCTTAAAAAAAGTGTCCGCTCCTCATCCGGAAGCTCACCGATCTCCGCCTCCAACTGTGCATAGATCGAGATGAGCGGGCTCTTTTCTTTCCGGGCCAGCTGGATCAAGCTTTCCGGCACAGCACTCCCATTTTCAGCCCGGTTAAAAAGATAGAGCATCTTTTTGGAGGTAAGTAAAAACAGTTGATCCAAAAACTTGCGTTCAAGGGGATCCAGCGTGAGCAGGCGGGCCGGCTCTCCCCGCTGCAGCTTTCCTTGAAGACGTTCCAGAAATGCAAGCTCGGCAGAGGTCTCCCGAGGACCGCTTTTCTGCTGAGCGCGGATCTTCTCCATCCTGCGATCGACTGTCTCCAGATCGGCCAAGGTCAGCTCCAGGTTGACCAGGGAGGCCCGGGCCGCCGGATCGGCCTTCTCGGCAAACTGATCAAAGCCGGCGACAACGTGAAGCAGTAGATCAACATTGCGCAGCTCCCCCAAAAAACGGTTGCCGAGGCCCTCACCCCTGCTGGCCCCTTCAACCAGACCGGCCACATCGGCAACCCGTATTGCCGGAGGGGTCATCTTCGCTGAAGAACAGAGCGCGACCAGCTTTTCCAGGCGAGGGTCTTTCAAGGGGACCACGGCCACATTCGGATCGATGGTCGTGAAGGGATAGCTGTCGATAGCCACATCGATCGCTGTCAGCGCCTTGAACAGCGTTGATTTACCGGCATTGGGCAGACCGACGATCCCACAACTCCAGGACATCCGGCGCCCCCCTATCTATTCTCCCCTGTTGTATCTTCCGGAAGAATCTTTTTGACCCGGCGCTCGAACTGGCGCCGCGGCATCAGGACACTGCGTCCGCATTGAAGGCATCTGATCCGAAAATCCATCCCCACCCTTGTAATCTGCCAGCGATTGGCTCCGCAGGGATGTTCTTTTTTCATCTGAACTACTTGCCCGACCCGGAAAGGCTCCATCAAGGGGAACCGGCCCCAAGAATCGAACTTATCTCCGAGAATATCTTTTCGATCTCACGGTTCCCGTCAACCTTGCTCACCAGACCTTCACGGCCGTAGTGATCGATGAGCGGGGTGGTCTGCTCGCGGTAGACCAGAAGCCTTTCCTGAACCGTGGAGAGGGAATCATCTTCTCGCTGATAAAGCTCCCCGCCGCATTGATCGCAGACATTGCGCACGCGGGGCGGATTGAACTTGATGTGGTAGGTGGCCGCACATTCACGGCAGACCCTTCGTCCCGTCAGCCGGGTGATCAACTCATCCTCATCGACCGCGATATAGACGACCCGGTCTACCTTCCTGCCCATCTCCCCCAGAACCTGATCCAGGGCCTCGGCCTGAGCCACAGTCCGGGGAAACCCGTCCAGAATGGCGCCATCCCGGCAATCGGGGGCAGTCAGCCGCTCGCTGACAATCCCGACCACAACTTCATCGGGAACGAGCTGCCCCTTTTCCATAAATGCTTTCGCTTCCTGTCCCAAAGGGGAGCCGCTTTTTACAGCTGCCCTGAGAATATCCCCCGTGGCAATATAGACCAGGTTGTATTTCTTGACCAACCGGTCTGCCTGTGTGCCCTTGCCTGCACCCGGAGGACCCAACAAAATTATCAGCATCTCTCTCCCTCGCTTTTGGGGACACCCAAGGTTATGATTGTAAGGGTACTCAATTCTTCTTTTTCCCGCCAATTCCTGCTTGCTTCCTGAAAAGAGCGTTAATGCCAGATCCCGAGGCTGGCGAACAGGTGCCAGGCCCCGAGGCCCAACAGGGTATCTTCCAGCCGAAGCAGCTCCGGGGGAACCCGGCTCAACCAGGCCAGGGGAACAGCGGCCCCGATCACCAGAGCAGCGCAGCAGAGCTGCCTGAGCAAGCCGATAAAAGCCCCTCCCCACCGGGAGCCCTTGCCCGGATGGAGGGCGCCCTCCTCCGAGAGAGCCGCACCGCAAAGATGAAAGAAACCCCACCACAAAAGCAGCCCCGCAAGGAAGGTGGCCGTATATGCGAGCACCCCGACAAGCATAGCCGTGGAATTTTCCAGAGAACCGCCCGCTGCTGCAACCGCCCCCCTCTGTAATATCTCCTGTAGAACTGCGGGCAACTCCTCCTGCAGATAAGGAGCCCTGCCGCCGATACTGCTGACAGGAAGAGCAAGGCGGTTGTAAACGGCGCTCTCCAGCGTTCTTTCCAGGGCGCCGTAGCGATCGCCGAAACATTTCAGCTCCGCCCTGCCCAGCACTGCAGCAAGGGACGCACCGAGCAGCCCCCCGAGGCGGCAAAGGGCCCTGCGCAGCCCCATCTGATAGCCGACCACTGCCCCCCACAGCAGCAGGCCGGCAACGGCCAGATCCAACCAGATCATCGTCTCAACTGCTTTCCCTGGACATATCCATCTTCTCTCATACATATTTAAAGCCAATTTCTAATATAACTAAGGTATCCCGGATTCAAAGGAGGACTTCGATGGCGAACCGTCTGGCAGCCAACCCGCAGCCGGCGAGGCTGCTTCAAAGTGAAACCGTTCTGCGGGTGAACTATCAGGACCTTCAAGCCGCCGATAAGATCGCCGGGGCCCTGATCATCATCATCTCCGGGCTAAGGGAGCACCCGGCAGCACAGCAGCGGATCGTGCTCTGCATCGGTTCGGACCGTTCCACCGGGGATTCTCTCGGACCTCTGGTCGGCACCTATCTAAAGAAGAATGCACCGCCGCGCACGGCAGTATGGGGAACGCTGGCCGATCCGGTCCACGCGCTGAACCTGGAAAGGTACCGGGCGGAGCTGGATCTATTTTCTGTAAAAGCGGCCAAACCCCTGGTGATCGCTGTCGATGCATGCCTGGGGAGGCCGGGGAGTGTCGGCCTGATCGAGGTGGGTAAAGGGCCGCTCCTGCCTGGCGCCGGGGTCAACAAGAAACTGCCCCCGGTGGGCCAGATCTACCTTAGCGGCATCGTCAATCTTGGCGGTTTCATGGAGCAGATGGTCCTGCAGAGCACCCGCCTTCACCATGTTCTGGAGATCTCAACCGTGATCGGGGAAGCGCTGCTGCAGGCCCTTGCCAGGACCTGAGCGGGCGGCTTCACCTGCGGGGATCCGTCGGCACCGCCTTCCATCAGCTTCCCTTTGCCGGCGGAATCTCATTGCGGCAGTCGATCTTTCGCCCGGCCTCCTCAAGGGCCCGGCTTTCTTCCTCGCTGAGATGATGGCTTGAGCGCCCCCGCTGCACTGGTTTACCGTAACATCTGCTTTCATCCCGCCCGAACAGGCTCGTCAGAACAACTCCGTCCAGATTGCGGTCGAGCAGGGCCAGAGAGTAGCTCAGATCGCTGCCGGTCTCCCTGAAGGCATTGTACCGGACCAGACCCACGCCGGCCACGGTGAGCTGGAGTCGCCTTTCGATCTCCTGCAAGCGGTCGGCGGCTTCCTGGCGGTGGCGCTGCCCCTCCAGGAGCAGCTCGCCTTGGTGGATGAGCAGCTCCTCCAGGTTCAGACCTTCCCATCCCATCATCAAGCGACGGTAACGCTCTTCCAGGCGCCGCGCCCGGGCCAGCGCCGCAATCGCCGCCAGCAGAGCCGCCAGCAGGATAGCGCCGGCAATCGCTGCCAGCAGCAGCTCACTGTGCTGAGAAAACAACAAGCCCAACTGTTCCAGAGCTGACAAATCGACCTCACCGTCCTCGGATATTTGACTGTGGGCGTAAGATCGCCCGGTGACGCTCTTTTTTCCGGTCCCGTTTCACGTGAAACATCCCCTGCTCCCACCGGACCGTCGTTTCACGTGAAACAGGCGGCCCCGGAGCCGCTGCCGCTTTCCTATTCCAGACCTCCTGGAATCAGCAGTGCAATGATCCGCTCAAGATCTTCCTCTCCATAAAAGGATATCTCGAGAGTGCCGTGCCCCGCGCGCCGGTTGATCCTGACCCTTGTCCCAAATTTTCGCTGCAGCCTGTTCTGGAGCTCCTTGATCAAGGGATCCCCCATCTCCGGTACAGCCCCGGTGGTCCGTTCTTTCTTTCCGGATCGCCCGAGGAGCCTTTCGACCTCCCGTGCGGTCATCTTCCGATCAACAATCAGCCCGGCTAGCTCCCGCTGTCGGCCGAATTCCTTAACCCCCAACAGAGGTCGAGCCTGTCCAACATTCAGTTTTCCATCGACGATCGCTTCCTGCACCGCCGGGGCCAGCGCGAGCAACCGGATCGAATTGGCAATTGCCGGGCGGCTTTTCCCCAAACGTCTTCCCAGCTGCTCCTGGGTCAGCGCGAACTCTTCCATCAAGCGGCGGTAAGCCTTGGCCTCCTCGATGGGGTTCAGATCTTCACGCTGCAGGTTCTCGATCAGAGCGATCTCCAACATCGCCTTTTCGTCCATCTCACGAACAAGTGCCGGTATCCTGGTCAGCCCTGCCATTCGCGCTGCCCGGCAGCGCCTCTCTCCGGCGACGAGGTGGTATCCTTCCTTGCCCGCCGGCGAGACGATCACCGCCTGAACCACACCATGCTCCCTGATCGAGTCGGCCAGTTCCTGCAACTTTACCGGATCGAATTCACTGCGGGGCTGAACCGGATTTGGCTTGATCTGATCCAGGGCAAGCTCAACCATATTCCCTCCCCCGGTCAGCGCTTCATCGATTAGCGCTCCCAGGCCCCGGCCGAGCCTTTTTTTATCTTTCAACCTGCTGCCACCTCCCGGGCC
The DNA here is from genome assembly GCA_012797095.1 of Bacillota bacterium. GTDB lineage: Bacteria > Bacillota > Dethiobacteria > DTU022 > DTU022 > JAAZPQ01. The sequence continues at coordinate 9,244 of JAAZPS010000123.1, forward strand.
AGCGCAAGGTAAAGTTCTGCTCCCTTGCAGCGGGGATCATACTCGAATATATGCAATCCGTGGCTTGGCGCTTCACTCAGTCGAACATTGCGCGGGATAATGGTTCGATAAACTTTTTCGTGAAAATATCCCCGCACCTCTTCAACAACCTGTTCGGAAAGATTTGTCCGCGGGTCGTGCATCGTCAAAACAACACCTTCTATTCCAAGCTGCGGATTGAGGTGCTTGCGCACAAGGGAGATGGTATTGATCAGCTGACCCAGCCCTTCCAGCGCATAATATTCGCATTGGATCGGGATCAGCACTCCGTCGGCAGCGGTAAGGGCGTTTAAGGTCAACAGCCCCAAAGAGGGAGGGCAGTCAATTATGATTCTGGTGTAATCGCCCCTGACCGGTTCGAGCGCCTCTTTCAGCTTTACTTCACGCGACACCGTCGGCACCAGCTCGATCTCCGCCCCGGCCAGTTGAATGGTCGCCGGGGCCACAAAGAGATCTTTCCATTTAGTGGCCAGGATGATCTGCCTCAGCGGCAGTTCGTTGATCAGGGCATCGTAGATGCAGACTCTGATCTTTTTTTTGGAGATACCTACGCCGCTGGTCGTGTTGCCTTGCGGGTCAATATCCAAAAGTAAAACCTTTTCCCCCAACCGGGCCAGGGCGGCGCTGAGGTTAACTGCAGTTGTCGTTTTGCCGACACCGCCTTTTTGGTTGGTGACGGCGAGTACTTTTGCCATTTCGCCTCTCCCTATGTGGCTGCCAGGACAGCTGATTCTCTATCTTTTCTCCGCTCCTGAGGAAACGCCCTTCCGTTGAAAGCGGATCGTCACTTCAACATATTCTTTTTCCACTTTTTCTTCCACCCTGGGATCAAGACCGGATTTTTCAATGATCTTGACAGCCTGCCGGATTGTATTTAAGAAAATCCGGACGTCCCGAACCATACCCTTGCGCTTCGGTGCGCCTTTCTTCTGTTTATCTTTCTCGATCAGGCGGGTAATTTTCTTTTCCGTATCACTGACGGTCAGATTATCCCGGACTATTTCGCTTATCATGGCGATCTGCTGTTCTGCCGAAACCAGCTTGAGCAGGGCCCGGGCATGCCTTTCGGTCAGCTGCTCTTTGCCCAGAAGATCCTTCACTTCTTCGGGTAATCTGAGCAGCCTCATCTTGTTGGCAATGGTTGATTGACTTTTCCCCAGCCTCTGAGCCAGCACCTCCTGGGTCAGGTTGAAAGATCTGATCAACCTGGCATATCCTTCCGCTTCATCGAGATAGCTCAAGTTTTCCCGCTGCAGGTTTTCAATCAAGGCCATCGCTGCCATGGCGCTGTCGGTCACCTCTTTCTCGATGGCCGGGATGGTCTCCCAGTGCAGCCCCCGGCAGGCCAGCATCCGGCGCTCTCCTGCAACGATCTGGTAAACCCTGCCAGAGCGGCGCACGATGATCGGATGAAGCAGCCCGTAAGTTCTGATCGATTGCCTCAGCTCTTCAATTTTTTCCTCGGAGATGACCTGTCTCGGTTGGTAGGGGTTTGGTTGAAGTTCGTCAATTCTAACCTGGATGACTTTATCCTTGCCTGGATCTCCGGCCAGCATGGGAAATTTACTCATCCGGCTTTCGCTCATCTAAACACCTGCCTCTTTTGCATGCTCTTCACTCCTAATTAGACAACCACCGATGCATTCCTTCAAATAGATGAAAATTATCGCCCCAGAGGTCTCTGCGACGGCTTCCCGATGCGCCGGGGATAGCGCAGCGGTGTTTCCTTTTCTTTGATGATACGGAAAAGTGTTCTCTTTTCACCCGTCGGCAGCCGATAGTGCCAACAGCGTTCCAGGCGACCTCCGCACAGCTGTATGGGGGTCGCCGCTTCCGCGATCTCATCGGCCCCTTGCCTCCCTTTGTACAGCAGCAGGGTCCCGCCTTTTTTTACCAGCGGCAGGCCCAGCTCCACCACGACAGCAGCCTTGGCCACCGCCCGGCTGACGACACAGTCAAAGTTTTCCCGACAGCCGGGTTGGCGTCCCCACTTTTCCGCCCTTCCCGGGATGAATTGAACTCCGCCCAAACCCAGTTCCGCTGCCACCCGCCTGGTAAAATTGATTTTGCGCCTGTTCGCATCCATCAGGGTCAACGCTATCTCCGGAAGGGATATTTTTAACGGAATTCCCGGCAGGCCTCCCCCGGTACCGAGATCCAGCAGCTGTAGCGGCCCGGGCACGATGCTGTTCAGTTTCAACGGATAGAGGGCATCGGGCAGCTGTTTTTCGATCAAGGCAACCCCGTCTTTTTCTCCGACCAGACGTTGTTTTTTCGTGCCTTCCAGCAGCAGCGCGACGTACTGGATCAGTCGATTTATCTGTAACTTGTTCAGATCAAGCCCCAGAAACTCAACCATCTTCTCAAGGTGGAATCTCAATTCCTTCATGGAGAATGCCTCCCCGGGCTTGATCAGCCTTTATTTGCCGATGCAGAAATCCTGGAAGATCCGATCGAGCAGTTCGGCCGGGGCCGTCTCCCCGGTAATCTCGCCGAGTATCCACCAGGCCTCGCGCAAGTCAATGGCTGCCAGTTCAAGGGGCAGCTCGGTCAAGGCTTGCCTGGCCGTCTCCAGATGGTTCCGGGCCCGGTCAACGATCTCGGCATGTCTTAAGTTAACCACGACCGGTGATTCCTGCGGCGCAGTGCCCAGATCACGATCCAGCAGCCGTTCAATACTCTTTTCGAGTTGCTCGATACCCTTGTTCTTTATCGCCGCGGTAAGAACCAGCGGGCGCCCGGAAAAACGCATGCCCATCTCCGCACTGCTGAGCTGCTGGGGCAGATCGCTCTTGTTGATCACGATCACAGCGGGCTGCCCTTCCCGCATCAGGGAGACCACGGCCTCATCGTCATCGTCCCAGGCAGTGGATCCGTCCAGCACCACGATCAGCAGGCCGGCCCCGGCCACCGCTTCCCTGGCTTTTTCGATTCCGGCCTGCTCCACCGGATCAGCGGTGCCGTGGATCCCGGCGGTATCGATCAACCGGAGCGGATAACCCCGTACAGTCAGGTATCCTTCCAGAAGATCCCGGGTTGTTCCGGGGAGCTCGTGGACGATCGCCCGCTGTTCACCGAGCAGCGCATTGAGCAGAGAAGATTTCCCGGCATTCGGTTTTCCCACGATCGCGCTGGCCAGACCTTCCTGCATGACCATTCCTCTCTGCGCACCCCTGGAGATCTGCTCAAGCAATCCGATCATCCTGCCGAGCTCATCTTGCAGTTGACCTTCCCTGGCACTGTCAGCTTCTAGATCTTCCGGAAAATCGAGCTGCGCCTCTATCCAGGCCAGCAGCCCTAGCAGTTCCTGGCGCATCCTTCCGATCTCCCTCGAAAAATATCCCTGCATATTGGCCGCTGAAGTCCTGACCGCCTCATCGGAGCGAGCCCGGATTATATTCAAAACACTTTCCGCCTGACTCAGATCGATCCGCCCGTTGAGCAGCGCCCACCGCGTGAATTCACCCGGCCGGGCTGCTCTGGCTCCAGCCTCCAAAACCCTTTGCAAAATAAGCCTCAGGGTGAATATGCCGCTGTGACAATTTATCTCCACCGTATCCTCGCAGGTGTACGTGTGCGGCCCTTTCATGAAAGAGACCAGCACCTCATCGATCGTCTCCCCTTCCCGGGAGAGCAGATCTCCGAAGTAAAGGTGGTGCGACCGGGGATAGTCCCCGCCGGCCTTCTTCTTGCGGGGTGAAAATATCTTTTGCCCGATGCTGAAGGCTTCCTTGCCGCTGATCCTGACTATGCCGATGCCGCCCTCCCCCAGGGGGGTGCTGATGGCAGCGATGGTCTCATCAACTATCACCTGAGGCCACCCCTTTCATA
>JAAZPS010000124.1 GCA_012797095.1 Bacillota bacterium
AAGGTGTGCACCTGGTATTTCTTTGTCATCCTGAGCGCAGCGAAGGATCTCCGGGGCAACACTATCGGTTGTGGCACTGGATTTAACTTGAGTAGAATTTTATTCGCAGATGTCGCTGTACAGATCACGCCACTGGGGGTTGAATTCATTGATCAAGGCGATTTTTTTTCGGCGGACCCATCCCTTGATCTGCTTTTCTCTGGCTATGGCTGCTTTAATGTCGGTTGTGGCATCATAATAAAGCAGTTTAGTGACATTGTATTTCTTGGTAAATCCTTCAACTAGTTTATGTTTGTGTTCGTAGATCCGCCTAGCCAGGTTGTTGGTGACTCCCACGTACAAAACCTTATTGGTCTTGTTGCTGAGGATATAGACGTAGTACATAGCCTTATCCTTTCGCTGCCTGCAGGGCAGGTGACAGGAAAAGTGCTGCAGCTTTGGGACGACAGGGAGGTGTGCCCTTCAGGATGATATAGGTGATTCTCTAGACAGTACTATGTTCGCCCTTAACTGGCCGAGATCCTTCGGGCTACGCCCTCAGGATGACATTTGAGGGTGCCGGCAGCGTGACTGGAGAGGGATCCTTCGAGCTATGCCCTCAGGATGACACAGGGGGAGTGCTGCGGCGGTGGGTAGCAGGGGGTGCAGGGCGGTGGTGACTGGAGAGAGATCCTTCGCTTCGCTCAGGATGACAAGAGGGGGGTGACGGACGGCGGTGACTAGAGAGGGAGCCTTCGGGCTACGCCCCCAGGATGACACAGGGGGAGGGTTGTGGCGGTGGGTGGCAGGGGGTGCAGGGCGGTGGTGATTGGAGAAAGATCCTTCGCTTCGCTCAGGATGTCAGTGGGGGTGCCGGGCGGTGGTGATTGGAGAGAGATCCTTCGGGCTGCGCCTTCAGGATGACACATGGGGAGGGCAGCTGCGGTGGGTGACGGGGAGAAAGATGGTGCTCTGCGGGAAGGCAGTGGGTGTTCAGGAGGTGGTGCCCTGCGGGATGGCAGAGTGTGCAGAAGGTGGTCAAGATCAGGGAGCAGGGGTCAGGGGTCGGGTGGGGTGGGGGAGACTCTGATACGGGCGGTGGCGGGGGTGATGATGACATAGATTCTGGAACCGTTTCTGGTTTTGAAGCCGACGGTGCCGCCCCGGCTGGGTGCTCCCAGGGTGGTGAAGGAGAGCTTGTGCACCCCGCCGGTAACGGGAAAGTTATTCAAGGCATAGGAGACCCCGCTGGGCAGCTTGACCATGCTCTTCTCGAACGGTAAAAACATGCGGTAATCGTTCGCCGCCCAGCGAAAATCGATCCGTGTATCGATCCCTCCGGTGACCGCGATCTGCTGCGCCAGGCGCAGATCGGAGACCAGCCGCCAGGCGGCTGTCTCCAGCGCCCATTGCTCGTTGACAGAGCTGAACACGGGGATGGCGACGGCGGTCATGATCGCCAGGACCGCCAGCGCCAGCAGCAGCTCGGCCAGGGTGTACCCTGTTTGTCTTAACCGGTCTCCTCTGCCGTCCCCATCGCTTCAGCCTGCCCTTCCAAGTAGAAGACGAGATCAAAGTTAAGGTTCAGCCGGTGGCTATCCGAATCCTCTTCCAGCCGCACATTATCCACCAGCGACTGATGGGCAAATTGCTCGATCCCTTCCAGCAGGACCAGCAGATCATCCATCTTGCCCTTGGCCGATATGCTCACCGGGATGAAACAGTAACCCTCGGCATCCTGGAATTCGTACGCATTGAGCGATCCGATATCCAGCTTGGCGGAGAAGATCAGCTCCTCCAGCGCACCCAGCACCTCGGGCAGGGCAGAAGCTTCGGGAACCTTGGTCCGCAGAAAATCCTCATTCTTGCGCGCAGCTTCCCAGCGGCTTTCGGTTTCCTTTTTCTGCGCCAACCTGCTCTCCAGGGTGGCGATCTCCTGCTCTTCGCTCAGGTTGGCTTCACGCAGATCGTCAATCTTGGCCAGCCCCGGCTTTAAAAAGAAGAACCAGTAGAGCAGTCCGACCACGACGATCAGGAGAATGATCGCCACATATGTTGTTGCCATCGGCTTTTTCTCGGTCATCATGGCTGCTCACCTCCATCCAGAAGACTCAGCTCAATCTCGTAGTGAAACAGATCGCTGCCGCTGGGATAGGTGATGGAGCGGTGCAGCGCTGTTTTGCCGCCAGGTATTCCTTCCAGCGCCTGGGTGAAGAGGGCGACCTGCTTCATCGTGGGGCTGTCCCCATCGACGGTGATCACCCCGCTGCTGCCGGCGGAAAGGGCTTTAACCTGTGGCCCTGTCGCTTCGGCAATGCTGAAGATCTGCCGGTACGAGGCGGACCAGGGCGGATAATCGCTCTGCAGCGCTTTGAGCAGGTTCTCTATCCTGACCAGCGCCCCGATCTGGGCCTCCAGTTCATCAAGCGGCGCAACGGCAATCTTGAGCTCCCCCTTCTCCGAGAGAAGGGCATCATGGTTCGCATTAAGTTTCACCTGGTAGAGATAGACAAAGAGAGTCCCCCCAACCAGCAGGGCCAGAAGCAGAACCACCGCCAGGATCGAGAGAAACCTTGGCAGATAGAAGCCCCGGGCGATCTCAAATTCGCGTGTGCGCAGGTTAATATCTTTTTTCATCGCCGCCACCCCCGTAGCGCCAGCCCGGCAGCCACGTTGAGCAGGTGGCCTTCTCGATCAAGATCCTTTTTGATAAACCTGCGGTCGCTCTCGATGAAGCTGAAGGGCTGGATCAGTTTTGGCTCAACTTTCAACTCGAACCCCAGAAAGGCGGGCAGCTGCTCGATGGAGGCGCCGCCGCCGCAGAAGTAGATCGTTTCGATATCCTTCGAGGCCGAGACCACATTGTACGAGTAAAAATCAAGCGAACGGCGCACCTGCGAGACCAGCTCATCAGCCACCCCCTGCATCCCCTTGACCGAGAAAGGATCGCTGCCAAAAAGAAGGCTGTGCGCCGATTCAAAATTGCTGGCCTCTTCTTCGGCGATACGCCGGCAAAGATGGTTGACCCCGATACTGAGGGTGCGGGCAAAGCTGAACGCACCGTTATCGAGGAAGATGATGGTGCTGCTCTCACCCCCGAGGTCGAGGATGATCTGCAGGCCCCCCTCGGGTTCACCGGTAACAGCGGTGATATAGGGGAAGACCCGCCGCAGCGCCAGGGGCTCGATCTCGATGGACTCGGGAACGAGGCCGGCCCCGGTAATAACGTTGAGGTAGCCGTTGACCACATCTTTGGGTACAGCGACCACGGCCAGATCGAGCGTGGCCTTGCCGTCGCTGAAGCGCTCGCCCATCTCGATATAGTCGACCACGGCCTGATCAAGGGGGATCATGATCTCCTTTTCAGCCTGAAAACGGAGCGCCGCCGGAATCTCACGCGGGGCCATCTTCGGCAGCTCCATCTGGCGGAGAATGACCGCCTGGTTGCTGATACAGAGGTTGACCCTGTTCCGGTGAAAGCGCCGCTGCTGCAAGATCTTGCCCAGATGATCGGCCAGAAGCGCCTCGTCGATGATCCTTCCGTCGACGATGGCTCCGTCAGGCAGGTGATAGATGCCGCACTGATTCAAGATGATCCGACCCCGTTCCTGTCTCAACTGCATCAGCTTGATCTGGGAGGAACCTAGATCGATCCCGATGCTGGAGTAGCGCCCTTTAAGCTCATATGTCGGCGCCGCTCCAGGCTCTCCGACTACGGTTGAAGCCATTCCGTCACCACCATTCCATAAGCGGGAAAGTATTCCGACCAGCTGCCGCCGTCTCCGGAGAGCAGGGTCAGGTTACAATTGCAGACCGCTATTTTTTTTGCAAAGATAATCCCATGCATGACCAACTGTTCACCCTTCATCCTTTGATGACCGATGGTGACCGCGCCTCCCCTGGAGAGAAGGAGCAGGTCTCCCCCGAAAAACGGGTTCTCGGTACTGTCGTTCGGCGTGCCGAACACCTTCAGATCTCCCTCCGCGGCCAGGACCACCGCCCTGTTCCCGGCAGCGGCGTTGACTCCGTTTGTTACGGTGAGCGAGCCTCCGGAGATGATCAGCCCCTCGAGCTCGATGGTGCCGCTGCCGCCGATGGACACATTGCCGTCGGCAGCGATAATGCCGGTAAAGTTGAAACTTTCTCCCGGATCCGGGCAGATCGTCAGATCGCCGTGTTCAATATGGAGATACTGCCTCTCCCGGCCGTCCTGATCCGGAACCTTACCGTAATCGGGAGCTGTGCGCCACTGTTTGCTGCCGCTCTTCCTGGTGAAGTGATAGCGGGCTATGAGCTGCTCCAGATTGATCTCCGGCAGGGGCTGCGGGTCCCGGTGCCATTCCCCGGGCAAGGGGTTCTGCTCGCTGTAGCGATTCCCCCCGATCGTGATGACCCCGCCGCTGCCCCAGCAGAGCCGCTCCGGTCGGCAGCAGTGGCCGAGCTCTCCGGGCACCGCTCCATCGAGCAGGCAGTTGCCCGCTCCAAGGATACTCAGGCGGTGGTTGCAATGAACCGCCCCGCTGATCACGGCCCCCCAGACGGTGAGATCATCGGTCAGCAGCACTGCGCCGGCCAGTTCCCTCTGCTCAACGATCACCCCCAGGGTCAGATACTTGCCGTCCAGCTCACCGGTTGATTCGATCCGGTGTTTCCACTGCGGCTCTTCCGGGTCGGGCGTGATCACCACGCTGTAGGAACCCTCCCCGCAGGGCACTGCAGCCAGCGCCCCGGTAAACCCGAAGTCAATCTTCTTCACTGCCAGGGCCTGCTCCAGGCCCGCTTCGGCGATATAGTGCAGCCTCAGCCCCAGCTCCTGCTGCCGGGCGATGCGGCTCTCGACAAGCGCGTTGGCCATCAGGGCAGCTGCAAGGAGCTGCAGCACTGCCGTGCTCAAAAGTAGCAGGATCAGCACCGATCCGCGCTCGCTGTCCGGTATGCAGAGCATCGCAGCACCCCTTTTCCCCGTGTTTCAGGGAATGTTGCGCGGGCGAACGCTGCTGCGTATGGTGATGCTTTCGGGCCCGGCGCCCGAAGTCAGGCTGATGGAAACACGATTCTCTTCATCGACTGCAAAAGTTAGAGCGGTGATCTCCAGGGCAATCTTGGTCTGGCTGGTCGATCCACCGGCCTGCCGGTGGATCATGACCAGATCATCTCTTTCCGGGCCGACTCTTCTGAAATAGTAGCTCTTCCGGTCGCCGTTAAAGCGGAAATAGATCTCTTCACCGCCGCCCAGAACCTCGACATAACTCGCATAGTGCAGCTCGCGGACGATCTTATCGAGAGCGATGCGGCTGTTCTGCTGGTGATCCATCCTGGCGATCCCCTGCTGCCAGCTGCGGATCCCGGAGAAGTAGCAGCCGTAGATGGAGCCGAGCAAAAGGCCGATGATGCCGAGGCTGATCAGCAGCTCCACCAGGCTGAAACCGTCCTCGGCGGCTCCGCGAACGGTGCTCATCTCCCGCCCAGGTTCGTCGCCAGGGCCACAGCGCTCTCGCCGCCCCGCCCGTTGTAGTAGACCGT
>JAAZPS010000125.1 GCA_012797095.1 Bacillota bacterium
AAACGTACTGCCATGTCATCCTGAGCAAAGCGAAGGATCTCGCTTTACCCGATCCGGGGGACTAACCACAGGGACGGAGCCATTCGCGGTGAGCTGCCGGCGACCGGGCCTGCAGCATCGGTTCCGATTACCCTGCTGACCCGTTGGAGATCCTTCGGGCTACGCCCTCAGGATGACAGGAGCAGGCGCGCCCGGCGCGTGGATGGTATCAGCGGCAATGGGAGCGCCTTCAGGGTGACAGGGGCAAAAGGGCTGACCCCAGAAAGGTCCGATTGAGCGAAATGCTGCGGTTGATGAAATCAGCAGGTGCTGCAGTTTTTTCCGCTGCAACCGCTGCAGCTGCCGGAGGAACCTCCCCCGCCGCCGCGTCTGCCACCGCAGAAAGTGGAGAGCACTTTTTTTGATTCCGTCGCGCACTGCGGACAGGGCAGCTGCTCCGTGGAATCGCGGCAGAGCTCCTCAAATCCCTTCTTGCACCGGGGACAGTAAAATTCATACAGAGGCACGGTAAAAACCTCCTCTCCGACAAGATCATCTTACCCTTACCGCTGATCAGAAACCCCGGTTATTGGCGATCACCGGGGAGAGTTCCCACTCCTGAAGATGGACAAAGCGAGCCGTCAGGATCCCTTCCAGCTGGGCCAGCCGGTCCAGAAGCTCCGGAGTGATCTGTTCATCGACCTGCAGCGCCATGATCGCCTCGCCCCCTGCTGAACGGCGGCCCACCTGCATTCCGGCGATATTGATCTCGTTGTGACCCAGAAAGGTGCCGACGCGGCCGATGACCCCGGGTTTATCGGTATAGGTGCACAGCAGCATGAACGGCGAGGGGATCACTTCGATACGGTAATCCCCGATCCTGACGATACGGATATCGCTGCGGTTGAAAATTGTCCCGGCGATGGTATGCTTTTCGGAGCCGGCTGTAACGGTCAGCACCACCAGGTTGGTAAAGTTGTCCACATTCTGGCTAAGCGATTCGCGCACCCTGATCCCCCTGCTGCGAGCGATATGCGCGGCGTTGACAAAGTTCACCTGCTCGCCAAGGATATGCGAAAAGATCCCGATCAGGCAGGATACCGTCAGCGGCGCAACGGGATGACCGGCAACCTCACCGGCGTAGTAAAGTTCGACCTCTTCGATGCGGCCGCCGTAAAGATGGAAATAGAGACCGCCCAGCAGACGCATCAGCGGTAAAAAGGGCTTCACCTCGGCCATCACTTCGGGGGGCATTGAGGGCATATTGACCGCCGAGACTACCGGGTCACCGCGCAGAGCGAAGACAACCTGCTCGGCCACCTGCACCGCTACATTGACCTGGGCCTCCCTGGTCGAAGCACCCAGATGGGGCGTGGCGATCACCCGGGGCAGCTTCAGCAGCGGGCTCTCCAGCGGCGGTTCATGCTCGAAGACATCGAGGGCCGCCCCGGCCACTCTCCCCTCGAGGAGCGCTTCATGGAGAGCCTGTTCATCGATCAGCCCTCCCCGGGCACAGTTGACCAGGCGCACCCCCGGTTTCATCATCGCCAGCTCCTCTTTTCCGATAAGATGATGGCTCTGCTTGTTGCAGGGCAGATGCAGGGTGATGAAATCGGCCTGCCTGAAGAGCTGCTCCAGCGTCACCGGAGCAGCACCAATTTTTTCAATCTGCTCCGCCGGGATATAGGGATCGTATGCTGCCAGGGTCATCCCCAGGGCCCGGGCCCTTCTGGCGACCTCACTGCCGATCCGGCCCAACCCGATAATACCCAGCACCTTCTGATTCAGCTCCACCCCCATGAAGCGGCCCCTTTCCCAGCGGCCCTCCTTCAGGGCATAATCCGCTGCCGGAATATTCCGGGCCAGGGAAGTGAGCATGGCCAGGGTATGCTCCGCTGCGGAGATGGTATTCCCTTCAGGCGCATTGAGCACGATAATCCCCCGCGCCGTCGCCTTCTCCAGATCAATATTATCAACGCCCACCCCGGCCCGACCGATAACCTGCAGCTTGTCCGCCGCCTCGATCACCGCCGCGGTAACCATCGTCCCGCTGCGCACCACCAGGGCATCATATTGCCCGATCCGTTCGATCAGCTCCGCCTCGCTCAATCCGAAGAGCTGGTCAACATGGTGATGTTTTTCCAGAAGAGCGATCCCCTCGGGATAAAGGGGGTCGCTGATAAGCACCTTCACTGCGGCACCTCCTGCAACCAAAGTACAACTGCTGTTCTCTATCCAGATATAATTGATCGGATCATAGCATACCGCCCCGGGGAGATAAAGCGTGCCATCCCCGGCGGGCGGTTAAACCGAAGGAGCGTGATAAAAAAAACCGTAACCGGAGTTACGGAAAAAGAGACTCCAAGATCAGAGTTACCCTTCCTGCCATCGATCACCGGGGAAGGAGCTATCTCTCCGAAAGCAACATACCGGCAACCGCCGGCGACAGCCCTAATTTAACGGCCCGAAAGGCACAGCGCCTCTTAGGTCCGGCCCTTCAACCGCTTCCTCTTTTTGGCCCTGCGTCTTTTTTTCCGCTGTCTTTTAAGCTGTTTGCTGGTCTTAACCTTCGCCAGATCCTTCTCCTCCCTTGCTTGCACTGCCTTTTGCAGCCGGTACTTGAGCTTAAACTGCAGTTTATTATATCACCACCGGAAAAACAAGAGAAGGGTTTTTTTAAA
>JAAZPS010000013.1 GCA_012797095.1 Bacillota bacterium
ACGTTTCATCTCCCTTTCTTTCGTTAGACAAAGGATCATATTCGGCCCGATTTCCTTAATTCCTTCCCCTGTTGCCTTTCAGTCAACCGGAAAACAGCAATGCGCCTTTCCACACGCCTGCCGTCCCAGAGGCAAAGCCCGCTCCCTTCCCTGATCAGCCAATTTTGACGCCCGCTCAAAGCCCGTCAAAATGCCCTTTCCGCACCGCCCTGCAAGGAACAAGGATCAATTCTAAGCATTCCGGTGATCGCATATAGATTAGCATGGTTCTGCGCCGGGCCGGGCAGGCCAGCCCGGCAAGCAGTTTCATATATTTGCGGACCGGCCCCCATCCTCATTAAAAGAGGCGTTAACTGTGTCCTTTTTCCGCAAAATAGGCGTGATCTCGTTTCCCCGATACACCTGGCCGCTTCTGGCACTGCTGCTGCTTGCGGTGCTGACGGTGGTTAATCTGCCTCCCCGGGCCCTTCCAGCCTCCCTCTACCTGGGCAGCCCCCTGAAGGGGCTCACCGTGGCCCTCGATCCTGGCCACGGCGGAATCGACTCGGGGACCCATTTTCAATCTGTTCTCCTGGAAAAAGAGATCGTTCTCGAGATCGGGCTGCAACTGCAGCGGCTGCTGGAGCAGGCTGGAGCCCGGGTGATGATCACCCGGGTAAAAGACGAGGAGCTGAGCTATCATTTTCCCGATGACAGCCTGCCCCGCCACCGCCGTGATATCAGGGGCCGGGTTAAGCTGATCAACGAATCCCGGGCCGATCTGATGATCAGCCTGCATGTAAATTCGATCCACGATCCCGGCGTCAGGGGCCCCATCGCCTTTTACAGGACAGGAGATCATGCGAGCAAACATCTTGCCGCTGCGGTCCATGCCGCGATCAACCCTCTTTTCAGTGCCGACGCCAAACCGGGCCAGCTGATCCATCAGAACCCGCAGGAGAGCAACGTCTACTTCATCCTCAATGAGACCGCCATGCCCGGAATCATCCTGGAGGTCGCCTTCATGACCAATGCCGATGATCGACGGATGCTGGAAGACAGCTCAACCCGTCACGAGATCGCCCGGGCAATTTTCCTGGGGGTGATCGAATATCTTTACAGGGAAGCAGAACCCGACAACGAGACCCCCTGAAACGTGAGCTCGCTCCCCATCAGTCTCCCGCTGTCATGGGGCAGGAGGGACGTACCTTCCTGTCCCACCCACTCCATTTTTCCCCGCTGTCATCCTGAGCAAAGCGAAGGATCTCGCTTTTCACCACGACAAGAATAAGGGAGCATCGCCTTTAATTCGCTTTGATAGTAAATTGCGCGGCAATGAGCAGGTTGGTGGCACAAAATTCCGGCGGGACAGGAGGGACGTACCTTCCTGTCCCACCCACCCCATTTTTCCCCGCTGTCATCCTGAGCAAAGCGAAGGATCTCGCTTTTCACCACGACAAGAATAAGGGAGCATCGCCTTTAATTCGCTTTGATAGTAAATTGCGCGGCAATGAGCAGGTTGGTGGTACAAATATCAGTCAGGACAGTTGCCGGGCCGCCTTGCCCCGGCAGCTGCATTGTTCACTGCTTTTGCTCGAGATATAGACAGAGCGGCAGCCCCGATTCTTTCCATTCCCC
>JAAZPS010000126.1 GCA_012797095.1 Bacillota bacterium
ATCAAGGCGGAAGAGATTACAAGAGAAAACTTCAATTCGGCTGAAGCTATATGGAAAATGATTTGTCGTCTGAAGGAGAAGTGACGTGGCTTACCATACAGTAACCTACTTATTGGTTTTCCTGCCGCTGGTTTTGTGTATTTACCAGCTGGTTCCGCAGAGAACAAGATGGATCGTATTGCTTCTTTCAGGTTACATTTTTTTATGGTCTTTCAATGGCGGGATGGCCGCTCTGGCCGGACGGCGCTTCGGTGTAGCGGTGAACAGCGGCACCAGCGGGCTGCATCTGTTGGTGCGGGCGCTGGAGATCGGTGAAGGCGACGAGGTGATCACGACCCCGTTCAGCTTCATCGCTTCGGCCAACTGCATCCTTTTCGAGCGGGCCAGACCTGTTTTTGTCGATATCGACCCCGATACCCTGAATATGGATCCGGCGCTTACCAAGACTGCAGTTACCCCGCGGACAAGAGCTCTTTTACCGGTTCACGCTTTCGGGCAGCCGGCAGCGATGGGGCCGCTCATGGAGATCGCCGAACGTCACGGTTTGAAGGTGATCGAGGATGCCTGCGAGGCGATCGGGGCGCACTATCGCGGCCGGCCGGCCGGCAGCTTCGGCGACGGCTCGGTCTTTGCCTTCTACCCGAACAAGCAGATCACCACCGGCGAAGGCGGTGTTGTGCTGACCGATGATGAGAAGATCGCTTTTTTATGCCGCAGCATGCGCAACCAGGGCCGGGGTGAGGGAGGCGGCTGGCTGGATCACGAGCGGCTGGGGTTCAACTACCGTCTGGATGAGCTCTCCTGTGCCCTGGGGCTGGTCCAGCTACAGCGGCTGCCGGAGATCCTGGCCCGGCGGGAGGCCGTGGCTGAAAAGTACAACCAGCTGCTGGCGGAGATTCCCGGGGTGACCATTCCCCATATCTCTCCCGAAGTGAAGATGAGCTGGTTTGTCTATGTGATCCGCCTTGCTCAAGGGATCGATCGAGATCGGGTCTTGAAATTGATGCAAGAGCGCGGCGTGCAGTGCAGGCCCTATTTTACGCCGATACACCTGCAGCCCTTTTACCGGAAACAGTTTGGTTTCAAGGAGGGTGATTTCCCGGTTACCGAGGCGGTGGGCCGGGCAGTGCTGGCACTACCATTTTCTACTATTATGCAGGAAGAGCAGATCAATTTTGTGGTTGAAAGCTTGAGGGAAACGATCGAAAAGTCCTGTTAACAGGTTGGACTTTGCGTGTGAAAAGGATAGCGGAGTGTCCGGGAGGAAACAGGGGCCTTGGAAGCGATGGGCCCCTTTGTTCATGGGCAAAAACCGATAAAAGGCAGGAAAAAGGAATGAGCTGTCGAAATGGTACGCTTGAAGATCATATGAAGAAGATGATCCGATGAACAGATTCCGATGGAATATATTAACAGTCGTCATCGATGCCGTTCTGATCGGTGCGGCGTTGTATGCGGCGCTCTATCTTCGTTTCGATGGGCTGATCCCAGCTCACTACCTGCTGGCCTACCGGCAGCTGGTTTTATATTTCACCGCTGCCCAGATGCTACTTTTCTACTTCTTCGGTTTCTACAACCGGTTATGGCAGTACGCCAGTACCGGTGAGCTGATCTTGATTGCAGGATCGATCACTGCCGGTGCTGCAATGAACCTCTTGGTACTTGTTGTTAGCGCCAGGGAGGGTGCCTTTTTGCTTCCCCGCAGTGTCCTGGTGCTGCACTGGATGATCATGATCCTGGTGATCGGTTTTTCCCGGTTCTCCTGGAGATTCTTGAAGGGTTATCTCTTTCGCCGCCGTAAACCGGGTGATCTCAAGCATATCCTCATCGTGGGGGCGGGCGATGCCGGGGCAACCCTCGTCCGCGAGCTGAAGCAGCGCCGTTTTCAGGACAACCTGGTGCCGGTGGGCTTTGTCGATGACAACCCGGCCAAGCAGAGGATGGGCATGTTCGGCCTGCCGGTGCTAGGCAAACGTGAAGATATTCCGCGACTGGTTCAAAGGTATGCTGTGGACGAGATCGTCATCGCCATCCCCTCTGCCGACCGCGGGGTTATTGCGGAAATTGTCGATATCTGTCAGACTACGGTGGCTTCGCTGAAAATATTGCCGGGGATCTACGAGCTGGTCAACGGGCGGGTGACGGTGAGCCAGATCCGTGAGGTCAAGGTGGAGGATATCTTGGGACGGGAACCGGTGGAGGTCGATCTGGAGGCGATCGCCGGCTATCTTACGGATAAGACAGTTCTGGTGACCGGAGCGGGCGGTTCCATCGGCTCTGAGCTCTGTCGGCAGGTGGCCGGGTTCCGGCCGCAGCGGCTGCTTTTGCTGGGCCGGGGGGAAAACAGCATCTACGATATCTACCAGGAGCTCGGAATGGTGCACGGTGAGCTGGAGATTATCCCGGCGATCATCGATGTCAGAGAGGCGGTTCCTTTAGCCAAGATCTTTCAACAATACCGCCCCGAAGTGGTCTTTCATGCGGCTGCGCACAAACATGTTCCCCTGATGGAGCAGTATCCCGCAGAGGCGCTCAAGAATAATATTCTGGGAACCTTCAATGCAGCCCGGGCTGCCCACGACTGCGGGGCCGAGGCCTTTATTCTGGTTTCGACGGATAAGGCGGTTCACCCGAGCAGTGTAATGGGGGCGAGCAAACGGATCGCCGAGATGGTGGTGCAGCAGCTGGCCCGGAGTAGCCGGACCTGCTTTGCAGCGGTCAGGTTCGGCAATGTGCTGGACAGCAGGGGAAGTGTGGTGCCGCTGTTTAAAAAGCAGATCGCTGCAGGGGGGCCGGTCACGGTAACCCATCCCGAGATGGTCCGCTACTTCATGACCATACCGGAGGCAGTGCAGCTGGTGATTCAGGCCGGGGCCCTGGCCCGGGGAGGCGAGATCTTTGTCCTCGATATGGGCGAGCCGGTGAAGATCCTTTCTCTGGCCAGGCAGATGATCCGCCTGGCCGGCTACCAGCCCGGCGGCGAGATCCCCATTGTCTTTACCGGGATCCGTCCCGGGGAAAAACTTTCCGAAGAGCTTCTGACCGGAGAGGAAGAGATGGAAACCACCCTTCACCAGAGTATCTTTGTTGCTGGGCCCAATAATGGCGATGCTGGCGAGATGGAGCTGCAGCGGCTCCTGAAGACGATCAGTGCGTCAGGATGGAATCCTTCATCGGAAGGGGTTGCGGAGCTGCTTCGGTCACTGCTGCCTGCTTTTCCGAACAGTCCGAAAGAAGAAGGGCGGCTTTCGGCAGAAGATAGTCGGGTTTATCAGTGAGTGTTTGTTACTCCCGAGGGATCGCGGAGATCCTTCGGGCTAACGCCCTCAGGATGACAAAGGGGGGCTTTGCGCCCTCAGGATGACAAAGGGGGGCTTTGTGCTCTCTGGATGACCAAAGTGGGCTGCGCCCTCGGCATGACGGTTAGGGTGGGCAGATGTTACAATCGTACCGCCCTGTCATCCTGAGCAGTATTACCCTGTCAACCGTACCGCCCTGTCATCCTGAGCAGTATTACCCTGTCAACCGTACCGCCCTGTCATCCTGAGCGAAGCAAAGGATCTTGTTTGGCTAGGATGGGTGAGCAACCATCCTAATACCAACCACGGGAATGGTAGGTTGGTCGGTGAACGGCCGGCTAACCGGATGGTCAGCGCAGATTGTTACTCCCCGCCGACCCGTCTGGGATCCTTCGGGCTAACGCCCTCAGGATGACAAAGGGGGGCTTTGCGCCCTCAGGATGACAAAGGGGGGCTTTGCGCCC
>JAAZPS010000127.1 GCA_012797095.1 Bacillota bacterium
GCGGTCATGGGGGTGCGTCTGCTGGCGGTAATTACCGCTTTCGGGCTGTACAGCACCCTGGTTCATCCGGACAAGGTTACGGGACTGCTGTCCCGTTTTGCCTGGAAATCGGCCCTTCTCGTTTCCCTGGCAACGCGGATGATCCCGACACTTTCCCGGGAGCTGGCAGCAGCCCGGGAAGTGCAGCAGCTGCGGGGGGTTGATTTTGCTGCCGGAGATCTGCGGCAGCGGCTGCAGAAATATGGTTGGCTGCTCGAGCTGGTTCTGCTCTCCTCCCTGGAAGGATCCCTCCAGACTGCCGAAGCGATGCAGGCCCGGGCCTTCGGCTGCGGCCCCCGCAGCAGCTACCACCAAAACCTGGTTCGTCCCCGGGATTATCTCTGTTTTTTCAGCGGGATTCTGGCCGTGGTGCTCTCGCTCTATGCCCGGGTGCGGGGGTACGCTGATTTTATCTTTTACCCGCGGCTGGGTTATGCTGCTGCCGGTAATGCCGGGTGGCAGCTCTATCTTGTGGTTATCTTGACTATACTATTGCCTTTGATTATCGGGTGGGGGTGGCAACGTTGGCCGTATTTAAGATCGAAGATCTAACCTACTATTATCCCGATCGCAGCAAACCGTCCCTGGAGCGGCTCAATATGCGGGTTTCCGAGGGCGAATTTATCCTTGTTACCGGCGCTTCCGGTTCAGGCAAGTCAACTCTGGCACGGCTTTTCGCCGGGTTGGTCCCCGAATTTTACGGCGGGAGCATAGAAGGGAAGTTTTGGCTGGAAGGGGTTGCGCTGGAGGGATGGAAGCGCAGTGCCCGGCATGGTGCGGTTGGAATCGTCTTCCAGGATCCGGAGCGTCAGCTGGTGATGAGCTCTGTTGAGCGGGAGATCGCTTTTGGACTGGAAAATCTGGGGCTGCCCCGGCACGAGATGATCAGGCGTGCGGCCGAGGTGATGACCTTTTTGAACCTGCTGCCGCTGCGTGATCAATTTACCGCCACCCTCTCGGGCGGGGAGAAACAGAAACTGGCCCTTGCTTCGGTTATCGCCATGCATCCGCGGATCCTGATCCTTGATGAACCGACCTCGCAGCTCGATCCCATTGCCGCTGCAGAGATCTTCAATCTGGTTGAGACTTTGAACCGGGAGATGGGCTATACCATTATTCTGATCGAGCAGCGTCTGGAAAGATGTTTTCATCTTGCCGATCGCCTCATCATCATGGAGCAGGGAAAGATCATCTGTGATGCTCCCCCCGGTGAAGCGGCATGCTGGCAGGTACAGACAGGGCTGCCCTTTATCCCCCCTGTAGCCCGCTTTTTTGCCTCCCTCCCGCCCGGATCCGGCCTGGATATTCCCCTTACGGTACGGGAGGGGCGGCGGGAGCTGCAAAAAAACGGTCTTTCCCCCCCTGCCCGCCAGGTTCGGCAGGTCTCCCGGAAATTTACCCGGGGTGCTGCAGAGCAAAAAAAGCCGCTCCTGTGCGCCAACGGCCTCTGGTATAGCTATCCGGAGGGGCCGGAAGCGGTGAAAGGGCTCTCCTTGAAGTTGCCGGAAGGAGAGCTGATCACCATGATCGGTCCCAATGGCTCCGGGAAAAGCACCCTGCTGAAGCTGCTGGCGGGGATCATCAAACCGGATCGGGGGAAGATTCTGCTGCAGGGGCGGGATACCCGCAGGCTGAAACCTCCGGAGATGGGCCGCTACCTCGGTTATCTTTCCCAGAACCCCGATGACTATTTAACTAGAGAGTCGGTGGAAGAGGAGTTGAGATTCACCCTGGATAATTTCAACCTCCCCGATAATGGAACCTGCGCCAGGCTCATGGAACGTCTGGCACTGGAACCCCTGCGGCGGATGAACCCCCGCGATCTGAGCAGCGGTGAACGTCAGCGGGTCGCCCTGGCCTCGGTGCTGGTAACAGAGCCGCCGCTGCTGCTCCTCGATGAGCCGACCCGGGGGCTTGATTACAGCCTGAAGATAGAGCTGGGCTCCTTCCTCGGGGAGATCGTCTCTGCCGGAGGGACCGTGGTTCTGGTCACCCATGACCTGGAATTTGCCGTGGAGTACGGTGAGCGGGTGGTGCTGCTCTGCGATGGGGTGGCGGTCTGTGAGGGCCCGCGCGAAATACTGGGCGAGTCGATCTTCTATGCTCCCCAGATGGCCAGGCTGTTTCAGGGTCGGGCCGATGCTGTTCTTACCGTCGAAGAGGGATTAACTGCAATCGCCAGGGGTGAATTTCATGGCCGCCGGAATGGCTGATCGCCGGTCCAGGATCGTTGCAGCAGTTCTTTTGATCGCCGGACTTCTGGCGCTGGCCCGCTGGCAGCTCCCCCTGCTCCTTCAACACTGGGTGATCTTCACGGCGGCTCTGTTGCTGGGAGCGCTGCTGCTGTTTTTTATCCGCTTTGAGAAAAGTGCCGTCTCCGCCCGGGAGATAGGGGTTATCGCCATCCTGGCGGCCCTGGCTGCGGTCAGCCGGGTTCCTTTTGCCGCGCTGCCCGGCGTTCAGCCGACCACCTTTATCGCCATTGTATCGGGATTCGTTTTCGGGGGGCAGGCCGGCTTCATGGTCGGGGCGGTGGGGGCATTGGGATCAAACTTTTTTCTGGGCCAGGGCCCCTGGACCCCTTTTCAGATGCTTTTCTGGGGGCTGGCCGGGGCCAGTGCCGGCGCGCTGGGCCGTTTTTTCCCCGGAGCAAGCCGTACATCCCTGGCGATCTTCAATACGATGTGGGGTTTTTTCTTCGGCTGGCTGATGAATCTTTTCTTTGTGGTCTTTTTTATCAAGCCGCTGACCTGGTCATCTTTTTTCCTGACTTATGCCGCCAGCTTTCCGTTTGATTGCCTGCATGCCTTTGGCAACCTTGGCCTCTACCTCCTTCTGGGAGGCCAGATCATCAGGGTGCTGCGGCGGTTCAGGATGAAGATGAGCTATCTTGAAGGGTAGAAAGCCAGCTTCTGGACGATGCTTGCGGCCAGCGTGCCGATGAGGCGGGCCGCCGCTTCCCGGTCGGGGGGCTGCGCGATGGCGATCGTCAGGGCCAGGGGGGGGCGGTAGGGGAAATAGAGCAGGGCCATATCGCCGACAAGATCATCGACGGTGCCGACCTTGTTGGCCACCACCGCCCGCTCCCCGATCAGCCGTCCGATGCGGCTCTTGTCCACCGCTGCTGCCATCATTTCGATTCCGGTACGGGTGAGCCTTTCCCCGGCAGCCTCTCTGTTATGCAGGGCCAGCAGCATCCGGGTCAGCTCCCGGGCGGTCGCCCTGTTCGAGGGCAGCTCCGATTCCAGGTCATAGAGCCTCTTGCTGAAGGCGCTCTCTTTGAGACCGAGCCTACTGGCAGTGGCGGCGCAGCCCGCAGCGCCGATCTGTTCAAAGATAATATTTGTCGCCACATTGTCGCTCAGAGCGATCATCAACCAGAGCAGCTCTTTTAAAGTGTAGCAGCTTCCTGCGGCGGCGAACTGCAGAATCCCTGTTCCGGCAACTGCAGTTCTGCCGGCATACCTGTCGCTCTCCCGAAGCAGATGGGCTCTTTCCAGCAAAAGGTTGCCTCGCTCGGCCTGCTCCAGGGCGGCGAGCAGCAGCAGCATCTTGATCATGCTGGCCGGGTAAAACTGCCGGTCGGCCTGATGTTCGATCCAGCTGTCTGCAGCGAAATCGTAGAGCGATAGCCTCACCTGGCGGCCGCTTGCAATGAGCTGATCGCCCAGTTCATCTTCCAGCCGGGCGCTTGCAGCTCCCTCTTTCCGGCCGGGGCGGCCCCGCTGCGGCCAGATCCTGAATACCCAGGAAGGGACGGCTGCTGCAGGGCAGCCGCAATCACTTTTTCCCGTCAGGAGCTCTCTCCCCCTTCTGCGGCGTTCGCGCCGGTTCTGCTCCGGGGATCACGTCGGTCGGCGCCGGCTTCCTTTCTAATATATGCATCGCCAGGGTCAAAAAATAGATTGATCCCCCATCCTTTCCCCCTGCTGGCCGTCGGCCCGCTGCTTCCGGGCAGCTCCGTCAATTCCCCCCC
>JAAZPS010000128.1 GCA_012797095.1 Bacillota bacterium
GAGTCAGGGTGAGGCGACAGGAGGGGATCCATACTACCCCAGCCTGGGATCAATGCCGGAGGCCCACCATCGTGGTGAAAAAGACCCGAGAAAGTCCCCATCGCCCTGTCATCCCGGGAGCAAAGCCCGAAGGATTCCGGCTCTGCTCCATCGCAGCGGGCGGATGATCGTGTGTAGAGCACCATATACAAAGAAAAAGGACCGCCCTTTTTGGGACAGCTCATGAGAGCCTCCGGTGGAACCGGATCTCAGATAATGGTGGCGCCGCCGTCAACATTGATCACCTGCCCGGTGATAAAGGAGGCCCCTTCCGAGCAGAGGAAAAGCACCGGTTCAACGATATCGGCGGGTTCGGCCAGCCTTCCCAGGGGGATTCCCCTGACGATCTCGTCATGCACCTCCTGGTTCGACCAGAAGGGCATGCTGAAACCGGTCTTGACCATGCTCGGGGCCACCGCATTGACCTGGATATTATCCGGCGCCAGCTCTATGGCCAGCACCCTGGTAAGAGACTCGATCCCCGCCTTGGCCACGCTGTAGATCCCCATTCCCGGGGCGGCCCTTCGCGCAGCAATGGAGGATAGATTCACGATCCTCCCCCGGCCCTGCTCTTTCATGATCTGCGCCGCACCGCAGGAGCAAAGGTAGGTACCGTTCAGGTTCGTATCGATAATCTTCTGCCAGGTGGCCGGACCGGCGGCGGCTGTTGAGGGGGTCATCAGGTTCATCCCCACATTGTTGATCAGAACATCAACCCGCCCAAACCTTTCCCGGGCTCTTTGAAAAAGGGCGGCCACTTCCTCCTCCCGGGCGACATGAACCGGCAGCGCCAGGAGGCTGTCGCCGGCATCAAGATCGGCGGCGGCCCGGTCAAGCCCTTCCTGTTTCCTGGCGCAGAGAACCACGTTCGCCCCTTCATCCTTGAGCAGCCGTCGGGCCAGCTCCAGCCCGATTCCACGGCTGCCCCCGGTAATGACAAAGACCCGACCGCCAAGGCCGTAACCAATTTGCTTCAATTGTTCTTCCTCCTTGTCCCCGGTTATCTTGCCTGGAATCCCCCATACAGCAAATGAAACGCCCGGTGATCTGCTCAGGTAACCACCGGTTTGCGTTCACGTTTTAAACGTGATCTCCGGCGCACCAGTATGACGATCAGGGCAACCAGCACCAGCAGAACCAGGGCCGGCCAGAGCAGGAACGGGATCGACCGGATCTGGTTGATCCTTCCCGCTGTCTCCGCGTAGTACGGATCGATCTGGGCAATACCCTGTTCATTAAGCGGCTGGCCGGCAGCATATTCGATCACCGTCTGCCAGACCTTCAGCTCCTCACCGTCGACCCTGACGATTAACTTATCCAGCTCCTCCAGGGGGACAACATTGCCGGAGCTGTCTTTGGGCTCGATCTTAAGCAGCGGCACCATCTCCCCGGCCATGGGCAGAAAAGAAAGGATATATGTATCGGCGATCAGATTGTACAGCTGCCGGTCTCCCCGCTTCAGCGGAAGGTAGCTGCCGTCATCCATCCCCTGGTGTCCCGGACCGGTATAGCGCTCCGCCCGCACGA
>JAAZPS010000129.1 GCA_012797095.1 Bacillota bacterium
CGTTGATTATTTATCCAGAATGAAGGCTCTGCTGACAGCGGCGGATATACCGGGACTGCGCGGCCTGGCGGTGCAAAAATCATGGTGGGATACCGTTGACGGCCTTGACGTGGTTATCGGTGATATCGCCCTGCGCTGTTCGGATGTGAAAGAAATACTTTTGGCCTGGAGCACAGACGATAATTTTTGGTTGCGCCGGATCGCCATCGACCACCAGCTGGTGCACAAGGGGAAGACTGATCCGGCTCTTCTGGAGAAGATTATTGTCAACAACCTCGGGCAAAAGGAATTTTTTATCAACAAGGCTATCGGCTGGAGCCTGCGTCAGTACAGCAAGACAGATCCCGTCTGGGTATGCAATTTTCTCGAGAGGTATCGGAGCAGGATGGCGCCGCTCAGCATCAGGGAAGCGAGCAAATATATCTAGCTGCTTCGGGCGCGCCGGGGGATCGCTTGCAGTGGAGCAGCGGGGGGAAGCGCGCAGATCTGGAGATGATCATAATGGACGATTTACAGGGTCTTGTGGATGGACTTGTAAGCGGCGACAATCAGCATGCTTACCATTGCCTGAAGCAGCTTGAGAATGAAAGCAAGCGCTCTGCCGCTGTCTACTTCTATATAGACGCTCTTGTAGAGATGCTCGATCATCCAAACTCTTACATCAGGACCAGGGCGATCATCCTCATTGCCGCAAATGCCCGCTGGGATGCCCGGAACAGGATTGATGAGGTCATCGATCTGTATGTGAAGCATCTCCATGACGACAGCCCCATTACGGCAAGGCAGTGTATCAAGGCGCTGCCGTCCATTGTTGAATATAAGCCTGATCTCGGTGCATACGTGGTCAATGCGCTTTACAATGCAGATCCGATGCGATACAAAGAAAGCATGCAGCCGCTCATTACCAGAGATATTCAAAAGGCGCTGGAGATGATCAATAAACTGCAACCAGCGCCGCGGCAGCGGTCCGGACAGATCTGGGAGAAATGATCCATGAGCAAGTATAGCCCCCTGTGGGAGTATGTGAAAAAAAGAGACTGCCCCCGGATAAAGCTTTCCTTTGGCGAGATTGGCAGGATTGCCGGGGTCGGGCTGGATCATTCCTTTTTGAAATATAAAAAAGAGCTGACCCGGTATGGCTATCAAGTTGAGAAAATTTCTCTCAAGGAAGAAACGGTCGTTTTCAAAAAGATTGACTAGGGGAGACCGGCAGTGGGGCACCTGGGGTTTTCGTATACTGGACTGATCTTCTTGCTGATGCTGGTCATACCGAACCTGATCTGGCTGAGATACCGGCCCGAGGGTTACAGCGCCGGGGGTGAGAGCAAGATGCTGCTTCTTTTTGAACGTGTCGGGCAAGTCTCTGTTTTTACCACAGCGCTCATTTTTAAAGATTTCAACCTGCACCCCTGGTCGGCATGGTCGCTGTGGCTTGTTGGTGCGGTAACTCTGATGCTCCTGTACGAGGGATGGTGGATCAGATATTTTCGAAGCAGCAAGAAGATGGCGGACTTTTACGGTCCCTTCTGCTGCGTGCCCGTACCCGGCGCCGCGCTGCCGGTTGCAGCTTTCTTTCTTCTGGGGATATACGGGAAGGTGATCTGGCTGATAATTGCGGTAGCTATTCTGGGGATCGGCCATATCGGCATTCACCTGCAGCACCTCAGGGAGATGAGCGCTTGAAATACTGATGAATAAGGCGGAATGATAACCAATGTTCAGGGAAATGAGAAGAGATAAGCAGCTGTTGCCTGCCGCCAAAACAGCCGAGGTGATGGCCAGGTGCACCCATGGAGTGCTGGCCTGTCTGGGGGATAATGATTACCCTTATGCCGTTCCGCTCAGCTTTGTTTATTTTGATGGGAAAATATATTTCCATTCGGCAGCAGAGGGGCACAAGATTGATGCGATCACACAGCATCCGCAGGTATCTTTTGCGGTGGTGGATGAGGATCGGATCGTCAGCGAAGAATATACCACCTATTTCCGCAGTGTGATCGCGTTTGGTAAAGCAAGAATTGTCCAGGGAGAGGAACGGTTGGCAGCATTCCGGGCCCTTGTTGAAAAGTACTGTCCGGATCAACCCGGGGAAACCAACAGCAAGACCGTTGCCGGATGTATGCGATCGACGATAATTGCCCTTGATCTGGATTATGTTACGGGCAAGGAAGCCGTTGAATGCAGATAACAGCGCTGTATCGGCAAGACGATGGCCCGGGAACAGGCAGGGGGCAGGTAAAGGGTAAGCCAGATTCACCGGCTCCTTCCTTGCAGAGATATATCCACAGCAAAATAAATTTGCCTCCGGAGTCCTCTACTTTAGGGTCAGGCTGCTCCGGAGCACTTCTTGCGTTGATTCCCCTATGCAGGTAGATCCACTACAATTCACGAACTGGTCAGGACAGCCGTTCAGGTAACGATCATGTTTGCCTGCAGTAGCCGGTTCAGCGGTGGTGCCAACAGGGGGGCAATCTGCAAACTGTTTCCCGGAAAACAAATGAACTCGCGTAAGGCGCTTCGCCTGCGTGCAGGAAACCCTCACGCCCGCGAAGAAATCAGGAATACAAAGCGGGTAACCGGATTTTTAGATGATGACGAAGGTTGTTTCCTGGAAGGATCATTGCGGGGACGCGCCTGTCTTTTTAAAAAGGAGAAAAGATGGAGATGAAAAGGAAAAAGGGCCTTTCCATAATTATCGGGCTGCTGATCATGCTCATGCTGGCCGGCTATATCTACGTGATCGCCGGAGCGAAGCATGTGGAAAAGCTGATGTGGGAATATCTAGAAACCGAAGGATACCTGCCGGAGGAAGTTAAAAGCGTCGGGGTCTATCATTCATTTTTGAACCCCCTCCTTTCCCGCGACCGCTGGACGATCCGGGTTCGTCTGACCGATGAATCGGAAGCAATCCATCTGTACACAGTTAAAGACGGGCAGATCGATGAAGCGGCGATTTCCGGAAATGTCAATTAAGGAAGGGCCGAATGTTCAGGAGTAGGGCGGGGTGTGATGCGGCCTGTTCTCTGGAAATGGATCTTTGCGGGAAGGCCGGCAGAAAGCTGGTTGTGCCGGGAACGACCACAAGATAGAGTATCGGGAGACGTGAGTTTTACAGATGAACTGTCCAGGATGTCATAACGAGATGGAACCGGGTTTTTTACAGGGCCGGCAAAGGGTGGCCTGGGTAAAAAAAAGGCATGGAATATCCCTCAATCCGCGGCAAGGGGAGGTGCTGCTGGAGAATAATGCATTCAAAGATTTTTTACTTCGGGCGTATATCTGTAAAAGTTGCCAGATGATCATTGTTGACTATACCGATAAGAAGATCAGGGAAGGATAACGGGCATATCGGGCTGGATCCCGGCCTGTGACGAAGGAGCAGCAGTACTGTTATGAGCGGGAATCATGGAAAGAGCGACGTTGATTTCATGGGGATGGCTCTGGAGCAGGCCCGGAAAGCCTGCACCAGCGGGGAGGTGCCCGTTGGGGCGGTGCTGGTCAGGGGAGGTCTGGTGATCGCCTCCGGCCAGAACCGCTGCGAGGAGCTGCATGATCCCACCGCCCATGCCGAGGTTTTGGCCCTGCGTGAGGCAGGGCGGATTCTTGGCGGCTGGCGCCTGCCGGAGTGCACCCTTTATGTGACCCTGGAGCCCTGTGCCATGTGCGCCGGGGCCCTGGTGCAGGCGCGGGTGGACAGGTTGGTCTACGGGGCCGCCGATCCGAAGGGGGGCGCCTGCGGCACCCTTTACAATATCGTGCAGGATGAACGGCTGAATCATCGCCTGGCCGTAACTGGCGGGGTTCTGGAAGATGCCTGCGCCGCCCTGCTGCGGGAATTTTTCCGGAACCGGAGAAGCTGATTTCACTTTACAAACCTGCCCCCGTTGATATAATAGGTCATGGAGAGATGGCCGAGTCCGGTTGAAGGCGCTCGACTCGAAATCGAGTAGGGGGTGTTGAGCCTCCTCGGGGGTTCGAATCCCCCTCTCTCCGCCATCTGCTTATGATGCCAGGGGTTTCTCCTTTATGGGAGAAACCCCGTTTTGCTGTATTGGGCTGGTCCACACTTTTCCTGCGCCTCGCCCACGGTTTCCGGAAGGCGTCCGCAAAATGTTTGGCCCGGTTAGGGGGTCATGAAAAAATTGCGTTGGCCGGCTCTTCGGAGGCCCGTGGTGAAAGTTTAATTTCGGGAAAAGATCAATATTCCGGCAATATTTGACCTTTGGCTGCTATTGTGGTAGGGTAGATGCTAGCATTGAAAAGCCGGGATCAACTTGAACAGATTTGGAACTTGTTTTGCCGGTACCAAGAGGTGTTTAACGTTATTCCGCTTTTTGATTCTAATTAACTTTAAGGAGATCTGTGAAACATGCAAGGTAAGGTAAAATGGTTTAACCCGGAGAAAGGCTATGGTTTCATTGAAACCGAGGAGGGCGGAGATGTTTTTGTGCA
>JAAZPS010000130.1 GCA_012797095.1 Bacillota bacterium
CTCTCCAGTTGCGCCCCGGTCACGGCGCCGGGCCGCAGGATAATCGGCCGGGCACCGCTCAGATCGAGCACGGTCGATTCCACGCCGACGGTGCAGGCGCCGCCGTCGAGAACGGCCTCGATCCTCCCGGCCAGCTCTTCGAGGACATGGCGCGCTTCGGTAGGGCTGGGCCGGCCGGAACGGTTGGCACTCGGCGCAGCCAGAGGGACGCCCGCAGCACGGATCAGGCTCAGGGCGACGGGGTGGGCAGGCATGCGGACGGCCACCGTGGGCCGGCCGGCGCTGACCTGCGAAGGCAGCCCGGCGGAGCGGGGCAGCACCAGGCTGAGCGGTCCGGGCCAGAAGCAGCGCACCAGCTCAAGAGCAGCTTCAGGAAAAGAGGCAGTCACCGCCCTGACCTGCTCCAGATCGGCCACATGGACAATCAACGGTTTTTCTGCCGGCCGTCCCTTCGCCTCAAAGATACGCGCCACTGCCGGCCCGCTGGTGGCATCGGCGCCCAGCCCGTACACCGTCTCGGTGGGAAAAGCAACCAGCCCGCCGCGGCGGATCATCCCGGCCGCGGCCCGGATCGTCTCCGGATCGGGGGGGAACAGCAGGGTTCGATTGATCGACAGCACTCTTGGCATGCGCTCTCCTTTTTCAACCAGGGCGTATTGGCTAGAAGTCCTCGACCACCAGCTGGGCGATATTGGTAGCGTGATCGGCGATCCGCTCCAGGTTGCTCAACACATCGAGATAGATCACGCCCGAGGGCGGAAAACATCTTTTGGTATTGATCCTTTCGATATGAGCCTTGCGCAGAACTTTTTCCATCAGATCGATCTGATCATCTTCCACCATGACCAGACGGGCGAGCTGCTTGCTTTCCACCTCGAAAGACTGAATGGCCCGCTTGAGCATAACATCGACCTGCTCGTAAAGCTGCCTGAGCTCTTCGAGGGCCTGCCCGGAAAAGGGAAGCCTGTCCTCCACCTTGAGCTCGGCGAGCTGCTTGATATTGTTGGCATGGTCGCCGATCCTTTCCAGGTCGTTGGCCGCCGACATGAAGCTGCTCGTGATCTTCGATTGCGCTTCGGTCAGTGGATTTTGCGAAAGCTCCGCCACGAAAATATTGATCGACTTCTCCATCCCGTCAAGGAGCTCCTCCATTTGCTCAACATGGGCCACTTTTTTCAGGTCATTCTTGACAAAGATATCCAGGGCATCACCGATCATCTCGCTGGCGATCATGGCCATGCGCAGCAGCTCTTTTTTGGCTCCCCCGATCGCCGCTGCCGGCGTGGGCAGCATCCGCTTATCAAGGTAGGTCGGCCCGATCTCGATACTGATCTCCTCACCGGGAACAATGAGGCTGACAAGCCTGGTGAAATAGGGGAGGACCGCAAGAAACAAGACCGAGTTGAGCACGTTGAAGATCGAATGGGCGTTGGCCACCTGACGGGTCACCGAAGTGGCTGTTTTCAGGACCAGGCCGGTAAACGGGTTCAACACAACCAGGCAGAGCAGCACCCCGATAAGGTTGAACAGGAGGTGGGCCACCGCTGCCCGGCGGGCCGTCAGGTTGGTCCCCGCGCTGGCAATAAAGGCGATGACGCAGGTTCCGATGTTGGAACCGAGAATAAGGGGCAGCGCCTGATCCAGGGTAATCATCCCCTCCATGCTGATGGCAATGATCACACCGGTGAAGGCGCTACTGCTCTGAAGGACAGCCGTGAAAATAGCCCCGCCGAGCACCCCGAGCAGTGGGAAAGAGCTGAATTGCATCAACAGGGTTTTGAAAGCAGCAAGCTCTTTCAGGGGGCTCAGCCCTGTTGACATGGTGGTGATACCCAGGAACAGTAGGCCCATCCCCAGGACGGCCTCGCCAAGGTAGCGGTACTGCCGGCGCCTGGTGAAAAAGACGATCAGCCCGCCCAGGCCGATGGCCGGGAAAGCAATGGTCTGAATATTGAAGGAGATGATCTGCGCGGTCACCGTTGTCCCGACATTGGCTCCGACAATCACACTGATCCCCTGGGAGAGGCTGATCAGGCCGGCATTGGCGAAACCGACGACCATCACCGTGGTCGCGCCGCTGCTCTGGATCAGCGTGGTCATGAGGAGACCGGTAAAGAAACCGGCGATAGGGTTGTTGGTCAGCACCTCGAGGATCCGGCGCAGCCTGTCCCCGGCGGCATTCTGCATCCCCGCGGCCAGCATCTGAATACCGAGTAAAAACAACCCCAGACCGCCTACCGTAACGATGGCGATCTGTATGTACTCTCCCCAGTCCACTTACCTACCCCCCAGAAACAAGCAAGGATACCTCGATACCGTCAGGGCTGACTTAATTATAGAAGATCTGCGTCACTTTTTCAACGACGTACTCAACGGGATGTTTCAGCATCTCCCAGATCTTGCTCCGCCAGCGGCCGGGATCGCTCGCTTCCTCCCCCTCGACGGGGGCGGCCGTACCCTCTTCCCTACCGGAAGAAAGTTCCGTCAGATCCTTCCTTTCATCAGCAGCTGCCGGGGGCAGGCAAAGCGGCGGAAAGAGAAGGCACCACCAATTCTCGCCCTCACCATCGCCCAGGGTAACGATCAGGGCGGTGTAATCTCCTGCCGGCAAGATCCGCCGGCCGTAGGCCCGCAGGGGGAAATATTCGCGGGAAAGGCGCACCGCTATGGGGCTACCCTCTGCAGATTCGCCGGCAAATTCTCGAAGTTCCCTTTCCAGGCCGGGTAAACAGCTCTGCATCAGTAACAGGGAGGTGCGGTAATCGTCGGATTGGAATATCTTTTTATCCGCAAGAATCCGCTGGATCTTCTCGACCAGGATCATCTTGAACTGCTGCTGCTCCGGGCTGTCACCGGCAGCCCGGACATGCAGCCTGAGCACGGGAGCACCATCGTGAACCTGCCAGGAGCCGTCCCCCGGCAAGGCCGTGCAACCGGCCAGAAAAAGCAGCAGGGCCGCGGCAAGGGTCAGCGCTGCCAGGCCCACCGGTGGCACCTTACCGGCAGCTCTTTTTTTCATGTCCGCTCTCCCCGTGGCAGATCCCCTGCCGGTAATGCCGGCGGATCATCTCCAGGGCTACTTTCTCGATCCGGGAGACCTGCGCCTGCGAGATCCCCACCTGGCCGGCGATCTCCATCTGGGTCTTCCCCTCGAAAAAGCGCGCCTCGATAATCTGTTTTTCCCGGGGCTCAAGCTGTCCGAGGGCCTCCTGCAGGGCAATATTTTCCAGCCACTTTTCTGTGCTGTCCGACTGATCGCTGAGCAGATCCATCACATAGACCGGATCGGTGCTGTCACAAAAAACGGGATCGTGGAGTGAAAGCGGCTCCAGGGCGGCATTGAAGGCGAAGACCACCTCTTCAACAGTCAACTCCATGGCCGCAGCGATCTCTGTGAGCCCCGGTTCCCGGTGATTCTCTTTCAACAGCTTTTCCCTGGTCTGAAGAACCCTGTGCGAAAGATTCTTGATCGAACGGCTGATATGGATACTGTTGTTATCGCGCAGATAGCGCTTGATCTCGCCGATGATCATCGGCACTGCATAGGTCGAAAAATTCACGCCGTGCTCCAGCTGAAAATTATCCACCGCCTTGAGCAACCCGATGCAGCCGATCTGGAAAAGATCGTCCAGCGGCTCGCCCCGGTTCTTGAAACGCTGCAGGATACTCAAGACCAGTCGCAGGTTGCCCCGGACAAGCGCCTCGCGGGCTTCGGAATCACCCTGCTTGACCCTGCAGAACAGCTCCCTCATCTCTCCGGCGGAGAGAACAGCCAGTTTGTAGGTGTTGACCCCGCTGAGCTGAACCCTGTTCTGTAACATGCGCTTCCCCCCTCACCCCTATTATTGCCATTAACTGCCTTCCTTAGACATAGCCGCTTTTCTGGTGAAGCGGCCCGTTAATTGTTATAATTGACCCAGTTAACCTTTCACCGGGGAGGAAAGGGCTCGCTCCCTTTTCCTGCCGCTGCGCTTTTCACAAACCTTTCAAGGAGGCTGACCATGGCCAGAATAGTCCGTTTTGGGGTTTCCATAGACCAGGAGCTGCTCGAATCCTTTGACCGCAAGATCGTGTTGAAGGGATATGCCAACCGTTCGGAGGCGATCCGCGACCTGATCCGCAATCAACTGGTCGAGATGGAGTGGTCAAACGATGAGGAGGAGGTTGCCGGAACGATCACCCTGGTTTACGATCATCATGTCCGGGGCTTGAATGATCTGCTCCTCGAGCTGCAGCACGATTATGTCGAGCTGATCGTCTCGACGATGCATGTACATCTGGCCCACGATCGCTGCCTCGAGGTCCTGCTGATCAAAGGTCCCGCCGGTGAGGCCAAAGAGGTGGCCAACCGCCTTCTGGCAATCAAAGGGGTTATCCATGGGCGGCTGACAGCTACCTCGACGGGGGAAAAATTAAAATAAAGCGGTCAAAATGCGGGGAAGAGCCTGATAGTCGGGATGGAGGACCAACCGATGAAAAAGGGTTTGTTCCCGGCATAGAGAAAGCAGCGCACCGCCCTGGGTTGAACCGATTTCCAGGGCCATCAGCCCTGGCCCTTCGAGAAAGAGGGGCAGCAGGGTCAGAATGCGCCGGTAAGCATCCAGACCGTCCGGGCCGCCGTCAAGGGCAAGGGCGGGCTCATATTCCCGGATCGTTGGCGGCAGCTGCTCCAGTTCCGCGGTCCGGAGGTATGGCGGATTGGAGATGACCAGATTGAACCGGGGCGGTTCTGGCATGGCGGTAAAAGCGTTCAGAAAATCACCCTGGATGAAATGGATCCTTCCTTCCACGCCGTGCCGCCGGGCATTGACCTGCGCCAGCTTTAACGCCCCCGGTGAAAGATCAACGGCGTAAAAATGAGCCCCGGGAAGATGATAGGCCAGGGTTACGGCCAGATTTCCGCTGCCGCAGCCCAGATCAACCCCCCGGAGCCGCCCTTTCCGGAGGCGGGCCCATTGGAGAACCAGATCGATCAGCAGCTCGCTTTCGGGGCGGGGAATCAATACCTCCCGGTTGATCTCGAAGTCAAGACCGTAAAATTCCCTTCCCCCGGTGATATAGGCCAACGGTTCACCGCAGGCCCGCCGCTCAACAACAGCCCGAAAAGCAGCTGCCAGATCGCTTTCCACGGTAGTGGAACGCTGCA
>JAAZPS010000131.1 GCA_012797095.1 Bacillota bacterium
GGCAAAATTTTTTGTTGACACCTTTTTGCAGGTATGCTATGGTGAGCTCAATCAATATAGCTAAGCCCGATGATGGGGAATAGTAAACAGGATGGACATGCCGCAGAGAGCCGGACGGGGAGAGTTCCCCCGGTGCAAGTCCGGCGCTTGTACCCTTGTTGAATGGGCCCCGGAGGTTCTACCCGAAATCCACTGGATGGTAGGCGTAGACGGATCTTTTACCGTTATCCAAAAGCGGGTATACGAGCTGCAGCTCCGTATCCGAACGAGCGGCCTGCTTCAAGCAGGCAACCTGGGTGGCACCGCGGGCAAATAATCCTCCCCCGTCCCAATAAGGGCGGGGGATTTAATATCTATTGGGGGGTATTAACGATGAGCGAGAAAATCACCAAGATAGTCTTATCCGAAAGGGATATGCCCAGGCAGTGGTACAACATCCAGGCGGATCTGCCCAGACCCCTACAGGCACCCCTGCATCCGGGCACCGGGCAGCCGATCAAACCCGAAGATCTGGGACGTATCTTTCCGATGAATCTGGTCGAGCAGGAGATGAATACCGACAGATGGATCGATATCCCGGAGGAGGTTCTCGATAAACTGCTTCTGTGGCGGCCGACCCCCCTGCACCGGGCGCGCTACCTGGAAAAATATCTGCAGACACCGGCAAAGATATACTACAAGAATGAAGGAGTCAGCCCCGCCGGGAGCCACAAACCGAATACCGCTGTTGCCCAGGCCTACTACAACAAGGAATTCGGGATCAAACGGATCACCACAGAAACCGGGGCGGGCCAGTGGGGCTCGGCGATCAGCTTGAGCTGCCGCCTCTTCGGCCTGGAATGCAAGGTCTACATGGTCCGGGTGAGCTACGATCAGAAACCGTACCGGCGCCTGATGATGCAGACCTGGGGAGCCGAATGCGTCCCCAGTCCCAGTCCGGATACCAATTTCGGCCGCCAGATGCTGGAGAAATACCCCGACGGCAGCGGCAGCCTCGGTATCGCCATCAGCGAGGCGGTCGAGGACTGCCTCAACACACCGGATACCCGCTACTCGCTCGGCAGTGTGCTCAATCATGTGCTGCTTCACCAGACGGTGATCGGTCTGGAGACACAGAAACAGCTGGAATCGATCGGCGAATATCCCGATATCATCGCCGGCTGTGTCGGCGGCGGCAGCAACTTTGCCGGGCTCTGTTTCCCCTTTATCCGGGACAAGATCAGCGGTCGGGAGATCGAGGTTTACGCAGTTGAACCGACCGCCTGCCCGGTTTTAAGCAAGGGGCCTTTTGTTTACGATTTTGGTGATACGGCTTCCACCACCCCGCTGCTGCCCATGTACAGCCTAGGGCACGGCTTCATCCCGGCGCCGATTCATGCGGGTGGGCTGCGCTATCACGGCATGGCCCCGCTGCTCAGCCAGTTGGTCCTGGATGGGTTGATTGAACCCCGGGCTTACAACCAGCTGGAGGCGTACGAAGCGGGGATCATCTGGGCCCGTACCGAAGGGTACATTCCGGCCCCGGAGACAAACCACGCTATCGCCCTGGCCATCGAGGAGGCCCGCAAAGCGAAGGAAGAGGGCAAAGAGAAGACCATCCTGATCGGCTGGAGCGGCCACGGTCTTCTGGACCTGCCCGGGTACGATGCCTTCCTGCAGGGTAAGCTGGTTGATTATGTCATGTCCGATGAGGAGATCGCCGAGTCGCTCAAATCGATCGAGGGTCTGCCCAGGCCGGCGAGATAACAGAGAGCAGCTTTGACAGTATCAGGCGCGGGCCGCCATTCCGACGGCCTGCGCCTTTCTTCTGGCGGGAGTAGATGGGAATCGAACCCACCGTGGACTTTTCAGGCCCACCACTGGATTTGAAGTCCAGGAGCGCCACCAGGCCGCTAACTACCCCCACGGAAAAAACCTTTTCTCAAGGCCTTCCGGTATTCATTATATGGTTTCCCCCGGATTTTTTCAAGCAGGATCTTGTCGTTCACCGGCTCACTTATTTTCCGGAAGCGCCCTCTTTTTCCTGTTTGGCCAGCTCTTCTTCCCGCAGCAGCCGCTTGAGCACCTTGCCAACCATGCTCAACGGTAGCTCCTCCCTGAATTCAACCCGATGCGGCACCTTGTATCTGGCCAGCTCCTGCCTGCAGTAATCGAGTAATTCCTCCTCGGTCATCGTTTCCCCTTCCCGGAGCACCAGAAAAGCCTTGGCGATCTCGCCGCGATAGGGATCGGGCAGCCCCACAACCGCAGTCTCCTTGATCTTCTCGTGAGCGTAGAGCACCTCTTCGATCTCGCGGGGGAAGATATTGTAGCCGCCGGAGATGATCATCTCTTTCTGCCGGTCAACAATATAGAAATAACCATCCTCATCCATCCGGGCAAGATCGCCGGTCAGGAGCCAGCCCCGGTGCATCACATTTTCCGTCTCCTCCGGATTATTCAGATAGCCCGGTGTTATCTGGGGCCCTTGCACCGCCATCTGCCCCACTGCCCCAACCTCCATCTCCCGGTCCGGATCGACCGGGTCAACGATCCTGGCCCGGGTTCCCGGCAGCGGAATGCCCACACTGCCGATCTTGCGTTTCCCCGAAACAGGATTGAAGTGGGTCCCCGTCGTCGCTTCGGTAAGGCCGTATCCTTCGAGCATGCGGCATCCGGTCAACTCCTCGAACCTTTTCAACACCTCCAGGGGCAAGGGAGCCGCTCCGCTGACACAGATGCGCAGTGAGGAAAGATCATATCTGTTCAGATCGGGGTGATTGATCAGTGCAATGTACATCGTCGGAACGCCGGGGAAAAGGGTCGGCCGGTAGCGGTGAATCGTTTTGAGCAGCATCTTGACATCGAAATGGGGGATCAGCAGCAAGGTCCCGCAGTAGATCGCGGTAAGCGTCAGACAGGTGCTCAGGCCATAAGCGTGGAAGAAGGGAAGCAGGGCTACCCCGATCTCCTCGCCCTCCTCCATATCCGGGATCCAGCTGTAAAAAGTGATGATATTGGCTACCAGATTCCTGTGGGTTAGGATCGCTCCCTTGGGCAGCCCGGTGGTCCCACCGGTGTACATGATACAGGCTGGCGAGGCAGGCTCCACCCTCACTTCGGGGACGGGAGCGGTGGAATACTTTTTCATCAATTCTGGAAGGTGGTGATCCCCCGGCGCCACCTTGACCCGGTCACCGCTTTTCTTTTCCATGAAAGCACCATAAAGCGGCCGCAGCCACCGGGGAAGATATTCCTTGATGCTGGTAGAGATAATGGTGTGCAGGTTGCTTTCACCCTTCACTTTACGGATCCGGGGATAGAACCGGCTCAACGTGACCATCAGTTCGGCCTCGCAGTTGCCCAGCTGGTACTTGACCTCTCTTTCCGTATAGATGGGGTTGAATGGGATAACCGTGCAGCCGGCTTGCAGCGCTCCCAGGAAACAGAATACAAATTGCGGACTGTTCGGTAGATTCAGCGCTATGCGTGAGCCTTTTCTCATGCCTAGAGCTGCCAGGACAGCAGCAAAATTACGGGCCAGCGCTTCAATCTCCCGGTAACTGAAAGCACGCCTCATGAAGATCAGGTACGGGTGCTCGGGAAACCTGGCGACAGTATCTTTGAACAGCTCGGGCAGGGTTTTTGCCGGAATCTCGATATCGTGGGGCACTTCAGGATCGTAATGTTTCAGCCATCTCCGTTCCATGCTGACTACCTCCTTGAGTCAATTCGGATCGGGCTACACTGTTCAGCATATTCAATATTATCTTTAAATTACCCTTCTTTTGATCTGCTTACCACTTACCGGCAGCATCGGGTAGGGCCCGGTCACCGGAACGGCGGCACCACCGACCAACTTTCGACCGACGGAACAGACCGGCCAAGGGGACTGGCCCGGGCTCATGGTTATATTTA
>JAAZPS010000132.1 GCA_012797095.1 Bacillota bacterium
ATCAGCGGCCGGCTGCGGCCGATACTTTCCGCTGAAAGGACCGCTCTCAATTTCCTGCAGCGTCTCTCGGGGATTGCCACGATGACAGCTGCCTGGGCCGGCGAGCTGGAGGGTTTTCCGGCGAAGCTGACCGATACCCGCAAAACCACGCCGGGACAGAGGGTTCTGGAAAAGTATGCAGTCCGCTGCGGTGGAGGGATCAATCATCGTCTTTCCCTGGACAGCGGTATCCTGATCAAGGATAATCATATCCGGGCAGCCGGGGGGATCGCCGCTGCTGTGCGGGCAGTCCGTGCAGCTGCCCCTTTTGTCTGGCGAATAGAGGTCGAGGCGGCAGATCTGGAACAACTTCGGGAGGCACTTGCTGCAGGCGCCGAGGTGATCATGCTCGATAATATGGAACCGGCGATGATCCGGGAGGCGGTGCAGCTCACCGCCGGACGGGCCTTGCTGGAGGCCTCCGGGAATATCGTCTTCGAGCATCTGCGGGAAATCGCTGCAACCGGAGTCGACTATATCTCCTGCGGTGCCCTGACCCACTCATACCGCTCCCTGGATCTGAATCTGCTGCTCGAGTAAACGGTGCTGCTGTTCGCAGCTAAATGATCCCGAACATTATTTTGGAAGGTCAGGCTGATCCCCTAAGAAGGCGGCTGGATCCCGATACAGCAGCCCGGGGGGTGGTCGGGGCCAATCATATCATGGTAGGGGGTTTTGGCGGAGATGTCTCAGGATCAGCTTTATGATCTGGTGGTTTTGGGAGCAGGGCCTGCCGGTGTATCCGCGGCGATCTACGGTGTCCGCACCGGCCTTTCGGTTATTGTCCTGGAGAAGATGTTTGTCGGCGGTCTTCTTGCCACGGTGGATCGGATCGAGAATTACCCCGGCTTTCCTGAAGGGATCACCGGCCCGGAGCTGGGGCTGCTCTTTGATCAGCAGCTGCGCCGTTTCGAGGTCGAGGTCAAGGCGGCGGGGGTGGAAAAAGTATCGCTGAGCGGCCCCCGTAAAGTGATCCTGACCACGGATGGAGAGGTTCACGCACGGGCGGTGGTAATAGCCACCGGGACCATCCCGAAGATGATTCATGCCGAGGGGGAATCGGCTCTGCAAGGGCGTGGTATCTCGCACTGCGCCTCCTGTGATGCCGCTTTTTTCCGCGGCAAAAAGGTGGCGGTGGTGGGGGGCAGCAGTGCTGCTCTTGAAGAGACCCTCTTTATCGCCCGCTTTGCGAAAAAGGTCTATCTGATTCACAAGCGCAGTGCTTTCCGGGCGGTTCAATCCCTTCAGGAAAAGATCTTTGCCCAGCCCAATATCGAGGTGCTCTGGAACAGCGAGGTCATGAAGATCGAGGGCGAAAAACAGGTTTCCGGGCTGCGCTTGCAGCAGGAGAATCGCGAACGGGAACTTTCCGTGGATGGTCTTTTTATCCTTGCCGGACGGATCCCCGGCACAGTTTTTCTTGGCGAGGAGCTCTCCCTCGATGAAAAGGGCTATATTATTACCGACGAAAATATGGAAAGCTCGCTCTCACGGGTCTATGCTGCCGGCGATGTCCGCCGGACCACCCTGCGTCAGATCGTCACCGCAGCAGCAGACGGTGCCATTGCGGCAACCGCTGCCGCCCGCAGTCTGAACGTTGCCGGAGAAGACGAAGGCGCAGACGATTGAACTGCGGCCCCGGATAATTGCGGCTGCCCCAGGCATAATAGGGAGAGAGTAAAATATCCGGGGCGGTGATCTGGGTGCGTTCTCTCTGGAAAGGCTCGATCAGTTTCGGCTTGGTCAATATACCGGTACGGCTTTTTGCGGCTACCGAAAAGAAAAATGTGCGCTTCCGCTACTTGCACGAACCCTGCCGGACTCCGGTCGAATACCGCAAAGTTTGCCCCACCTGCAACAAGGAAGTGCCCATGGATGAGATCGTCAAAGGGTACGAGTTCGAGAAGGGCCGCTTCGTGGTCATCGATGAGAGCGACTTTGCACGCATTCCGGCGGAGACAACCAAAAGCATCGCCATAGTCGATTTTGTGCATCGTGAAGAGGTCGATCCGATCTACTACGACCGCTCTTACTATCTTGCTCCGGGCGAGACTGGGGAGAAGGCCTTCCAGCTGCTGCTGCAGTCGATGGCCGGGGCGGCGATGGCGGCGATCGTCCGCGTTGTTTTGCGCTCCCGGCAGGCCCTGGGGGTGCTCCGGGTCTATGGGGATTCACTGGCCCTTGAAACCATGTTTTATCCGGACGAGGTTCGCCCTCTCACCGGGCTGCCGCACTGGAACCGCGAACACCGGATCGCGGAAAATGAACTGCAGATGGCCCGGCAGCTGATCGAGAATCTGACCGCCCCTTTTTCCCCTGAAAAATATACCGATGAATACCGCAAAGCGCTTCTGGAAATTATCGAAGGAAAGATCAAGGGAGAAGAGCCTTTTATCGCTCCCCAGGCGGAGCGTGGCGAGGTTATTGATCTGGTGGAGGCGTTGAAAGCGAGCGTGGAGGCGACCCGCGGCGCCGCCCGGGAAAAGCCCGGTGCGGCCAAACGCAAAAAAGCGGGTAGCGGCAGCCGCTGAGTTGGTCCCGGCGGCATCCTTTTTTAGCGCGATTCAACCGATGGAGCCGCTCAGCAGGAAAGAGCCCTTCAACAGCCCCGCCTATCTTTACCAGATCAAATGGGACGGTGTTCGTATTCTTGCTCTCGTGGAAGGGCGTCGGGTGAGTTTGAAAAATCGCCGGGGCCGCCCACGCACGGAGCAGTACCCGGAGCTGCGGAGTCTGGCCGACTTGATCGGGGTTAAAAGTGCCGTTCTCGATGGCGAGGTGATCGCCCTGGCCGCGGGGAAGCCCAGTTTCCAAAAGGTGCTCCGGCGCGATCTTTGCCGCCGTGAAGCGGCGGTCCGGGCGCTGCAGCGGGAGATCCCCTGCACCTACTGCCTTTTCGATCTGCTCTTTTTGGAGGGGGTCGATCTGAGAGCCGACCCCCTTGAAGAGAGGCAGCAGCTGCTGGAAGAGATAGTGAAGCCCGCTGCGCTGCTTCACCTGAGCGAAAGTTTTGCGGAGGGCGAGGCCCTCTACAGGGAGATCGAGCGGGCGGGTCTGGAGGGGATCGTGGCCAAGAAAAGAGGAAGCCCCTACCGTGAGGGGAAGGGATCTGCCGACTGGTTGAAGATCAAGCCCCGCCGCCGCCGGCTCTGTGTTGTCGGGGGGCTGAGCATGGCGGGAGGTGCTGTGGGTTCCCTGCTGCTGGGAGCGTACCGCGGCAGGGAGCTGCTCTATATCGGGAAAGCGGGCTCGGGCCTGACGGGGGAAGAGCTGCTGCTGTTGCGCGACCTGGCCCGGCAGGAAGGCTCCATCGGTCCTTTTTTCAGCAATCCACCCCGGGGCAGCGATCTTCTCTGGCTGAAACCGCTGCTGACAGTGCAGGTTGAATTTGCCGAGTGGACCGCTACCCTGAAGATGCGCGCCCCGGTAGTGATCGGTTTCAGCAGTTGTCCTCCGGAGGAGGCGGTTCTGTGAGATGGAACAAAGCATGATCGTGCCCACGCTGGAGATGAGCAATCTGGATCGCGTGCTCTGGCCGGGGGAGGGGCTGCTCAAGCATGATCTGATCCGCTACTATATCGAGGCGGCGCCTTATCTGCTGCCGCACCTGCGCAACCGCCCCCTGGTGGTGCGGCGTTTTCCCAGAGGGATCGGCCAGGAGGGATTCTATCAGAAGAATATTCCTGCCGGTGCCCCCGGTTGGCTGCAAAGCTGTCCGGTGGAGCACAGCGGTGGTAAAACAACCACTTACCTGGTGGTTGACTCGGTCGAGACGCTGGCCTGGCTGGGCAATCAGGCCTGTCTGGAGCTGCACCCCTGGCTTTCCACGGCGGACCGCCTCGATAATCCCGATTTTGTGGTCTTTGATCTTGACCCGATGGAGCGGAGCACCTTTACCCATATCTGCACCGCCGCTGTGGCGATCAAGGAGCTCCTCGGGGGGCTGGAGCTGCACTGTTACCCCAAGCTTTCCGGAGCCACGGGGATGCAGCTCTACCTGCCGGTAGAGCCGCGCTACAGCTACCGGCAGACACGCGGTTTTGCCGAGGAGATCTGCCGCCGGGTCCACCGGGCCTACCCGGAGATCACCACCCTGGAGCGCAAGATCGGGAAACGCGGCGGGAAACTCTATCTGGATTATCTGCAGAACGGTCGGGGGAAGACGCTGGCGGCCCCGTACAGTCCCCGGCCCCTTCCCGGCGCGCCCGTCTCGGTGCCGCTGGCCTGGGAGGAGGTGGCCGGTGAGATGGTGAAGCGCGGGGAATTCACGATCAAAAATATACTGGACCGGCTCCGGGAACGGGGGGATCTTTTCGCTCCGGTCCTGAAAAAAAGGCAGCTTTTGCCGCCGCTCTAGCATGACCGATCAGGCAAGATCGCGGGTGGGACCCTTCCCGGCGGCGGGACTGCTTCTGCCGGGCGGTTGGAGCCCCGGCGGGGGGGGGCGATTCCAGAATCGGGCCAATATTGGAATAACGGCTTGACATCGGCACTGGCAGCTGTTAATTTTACGTTGAAGGGCGGACGTCTTTCATGGAAGATCAAGTATAATGAAGGTCTATTTGACGTATTAATGGCCATAGGGGCTGCCGGTCCCGGCGGAAGCGGATCGGTAATGGAAAGGATGACAACTCCTTTGCTGAGCTACTGGGAGATTGCTCTTAGGCTCGGGCTGGCCGTTCTTCTCGGAGGGGCGGTCGGTTTTGAGCGCGAAAGCCAGAACCTGCCGGCCGGTTTCAGAACGCATATTCTAGTCTGCGTGGGGGCGGCATTGATCATGCTGGTCTCGGCCCACGGCTTTGCCGGTCCTCTGGCGGAGGCGACCGATCGCAGCCGTATCGCCGCTTCGGTGGTTACCGGGATCGGTTTTCTGGGTGCCGGGACTATCCTGCGGCAGCGGGGGAATATTCGCGGTCTGACCACCGCGGCGAGTATCTGGGTGGTCTCCGGGATCGGTCTGGCGGTGGGGATCGGTTTCTATTTCCCGGCGCTGCTGGCAACGGGGCTGGTTCTGCTTTCCCTGTTGGTCCTGGGCCGCCTCGACCGGGTGCTGCTCTCTTCCTACCGGACCAAATGGTTGATCATGCGGATACCCGATCGCGCCGGACTGATGAGGGAGATCGCCGGAATCTTCACCGATCTGAAGCTGAGCATCCGCAAGATCGAATTCAGCCAGGCTTCCTCTCCCCCGGCGAACCCGGCGCAGGCCTATCTGGAGATCGAGATCATGCTGGTGGTGCCGCTTAATTTTGAGCAGAATCGGCTGTTTCAGCGGCTTTCGTTTGTCGAGGGGATCAACCGGCTCTGCTGGCAGGGGGAAGAGGTGCCGCTGGAAAGGGCGCAGCCCTCACTCTAGGACGCCGTTTCGCCCCGCTCCCCGACTGTTTCCTTCCTGTTTTCTCTTCTGCCAAGATCGTGCGAAAAACCGCAAGAAACTCCAATAACGGGAGTTTAAAGAGGACTCCGGCGGTATAATAATCAAGATGGTGCTTGATCTACCGGGGGTATGGTGCGTATAATATGCATGAAGGTCAGAATAGGTCAGACAGGTTCCCCAAAGGGATCCTCTCCGGCGGACAGGGGTTGGTGGTGCTGCAAAGGAGGCGGCTGGATGGCTTCACTGACTGATCATATTGAAGATTACTTGAAGAGGATGCTGGCGATCAGCACGCGAAACTTTGTCGAGATTCAGCGTGTCGAGCTGGCCCGTAAATTCGCTTGTGTCCCTTCCCAGGTTAACTATGTTCTCAACAGCCGTTTTTCACCGGCGCGCGGTTATCTGGTGGAGAGCAGGCGCGGTGGCGGCGGCTATATCCGGATCTACCGGATCATCAATCCCCGCAGCCGCAGCTGGACCGAGATATTTGATCGGATGGAGGAGATTCCCTTTGACCCGGTTTGGGCCCGGCAGTTTTTGAAACGGATCTACGAGGAGAAAGCGCTCTCCCTGCGGGAGACGCAGATGGTGCAGGCCCTGCTCCGGGATGAGCATTACCGCGGGCTCAGCGGGGAGGAGAGAAGGCGCTTGCAGAAGGAGCTGTTCAAGGCTTCCCTGGAGGCTATTTTGAAGAGCAGTTACTGAGGGGGCGATGAGGATGTTATGTCAGGAATGTCAGCAGGAGACAGCGACAATCCATATCACTAAAATAATCAACGGCCGTAAAACCGAGCTGCACCTGTGCCGGCGCTGCGCCCGGGCACACGATGAGTTGGATTTTACCTTTGAACCGCAGTTCTCCCTGCATAATTTACTGGGCAGTCTGCTCGGGGAGAGCATGCGCGGTTCCCGGGAGGCCCTCGGCACGGCCAAAGTGCAGTGCCCTTCCTGCGGGCTGACCTTTGCCCAGTTCAGCCAGATCGGCAGACTGGGCTGCAGCGACTGTTTCACGGCTTTCGAGGAACAGCTGACCCCGTTGCTGCGCCGGATTCACGGCAGCAGCCGCCATACCGGCAAGGTGCCCCGCCGCAGCGAGGGTGCAGTTCGCTCTGCCCGGGAGCTGGAAAGGTTGCGGGAGGAACTTCGGCTGAAGGTCCAAAAAGAACAGTTCGAGGAGGCTGCCGGGCTGCGCGATCGGATCAAAGCCCTGGAAAAGGAGATGGAGGGGGAGGAACAGCAGTGAAGTCAAAAAAGATCATCTCCAGCAGATGGATGGATGGGGGCGGTCCCGAAGCGGAAACGGTGATCAGCTCCCGGGTGCGGATTGCCCGCAATATCCGGGGTGTTCCCTTTCCCTACCTCGCTACCGATGCCCAGACCAGCCGTGTTCAGGAGCTGGTAGCCCGGGCGGCTGCTGCTCAGGAGGAGCCTTTCCGTCAGTTTACGTTCATCCCGGTGGAGAATTTAACCGCCCTGGAGAGAGAGCTGCTCGTGGAAAAGCATCTGGCCAGCCCTTTTCTGGCCCGTGAATCGCAGCACGGCGCTCTTTTGATGCGCGGCGATGAGGCGGTCAGCATCATGATCAATGAAGAGGATCATCTCCGGATCCAGGTGATCCTGCCGGGGCTGCAGCTTGAGGAGGCGCTCCAGGAAGCCGATCGCTACGACGACTGCCTTGAAGGGGAGCTCAATTATGCCTTCGATGAGGGCTGCGGTTACCTGACCGCCTGCCCGACCAATGTGGGAACGGGGCTGCGCGCTTCGGTGATGCTGCACCTGCCGGCGCTGATCATGACCGGGCAGGCCGGCCGGCTCCTGGGGGCTCTTTCCCAGGTCGGACTGGCCGTGCGCGGTCTCTACGGTGAAGGGACCGAGATCATCGGCAACCTGGTTCAGATATCGAACCAGGTGACGCTGGGGCAGACTGAAAAGGAGATCATCCGCAACCTAGGCGGGGTTACCCGGCAGGTGATCGAGCAGGAGCAGGCTTCACGTCAGGTGATGCTCAATGAAAACAGGGCCCGGCTGGCCGATCGTTCCTGGCGGGCTCTGGGGCAGCTGAAATTTGCCCAGATCATGAGTTCGCAGGAGGCGATGCAGCTTCTCTCGGATGTGCGTCTGGGCCATGATCTGGGGATGATCAAGGGGGTTGACCGGAGGCTGGTCAACGAGATGTTGGTGGCAATCCGTCCGGCCTGCCTTCAGATCGCCGCTGGCAGGGA
>JAAZPS010000133.1 GCA_012797095.1 Bacillota bacterium
GAGAACCTGAATATAGCCCGCCGCATCGCCCGGGAGAGCATCACCCTGGTTCGGGACAGTGCTGCCTTGATCCCGCTTTCTTCTCACGGGGCGATCCCGCTGCTCTGGCCCGCGGAGCTGAAAAGCGCCCTCGCTCCCCTGATCGAAAGATCGTCCTTCCTTCAGCCTCACCTGCTGCCGTTGCAGGCTTCCGCCGCCGAGCTCGAGGAGTTGATCGAACCGCTGCGCGATGCGGAACTGATCCTGATCGGGACATACAACCTGCAGCACCATCCCGCCTGGGCCGACCGTCTCGACGCCCTTG
Source organism: Bacillota bacterium (assembly GCA_012797095.1). GTDB lineage: Bacteria > Bacillota > Dethiobacteria > DTU022 > DTU022 > JAAZPQ01. The sequence continues at coordinate 305 of JAAZPS010000133.1, forward strand.
CTGCCGGGAATGAAGTAGTCCTGATCGCCCTGAGCTCCCCTTACGATCTTCTGCAGGTGCCCCACGCCGCTACCTGCATCTGTACATACAGCAGCAGCGCCGCCTCCATGGAGGCCCTTGCGGAACTTTTAAGCGGTACCCTGACCCCCCGGGGCCGTCTTCCCGTAGAGCTGCCCGGAGCGGTTTATAACCCACCGCTTCCCGACGGTGCCGGAAACGTCATCCCATCCGTACCGCCTGCTCAATCGTTGGTCAGATCTCCGTCCCCGCTCACAGGGATGATCTCTCCCAGAAACCTGGGCTCCGGCCTGAAGATGACTGCAAAGAAGTCTTTTGCTCTCGCCAGAAACTCTCGCGCCTCCCGGTACCGCTGCCCGGCGTAGCTGCGCTGATCGGAGCCGACCCCGTAAGCCTCTAGCCCCAGCCCTGCCGCGACGTACAGAGCGCGGTACAGATGGTAACTTTGGGTTACGATAATGATCTTCTCTGCCCTGAAGATCTCCCCGGCCCGGTAAAGACTATCGTAGGTGGAAAAACCGGCGTGATCCATGAATACATTTTCGGAAGGGATCCCCGCACTGACAGCATATTGTTTCATCACATTGACCTCATCATATATCAAACGGCCGTGGTCGCCGGACATCAGCAACTTGCCCGAGGCGCCGTCTTCATAGAGCTCGATGCCGCGTTCCAGACGGTCTGTCAACATGGGAGTGGGGCTCCCATCAGCCCATACCCCGCACCCCAGCACCAGGATACAATCAACCCCGGGCAGCCCGGCCGCCTCTTCCGGGGAGATGATCCTCTCCCCGGCCGAAATCTTGACATGGCTGTTCAGACCTGACAGGGCAGCCGCCCCGGCAAAGGCGATCAAGATAGATAGCACTACTACCCGGCGAAACGATCTTCTGTTTTTCATTTTGCAGCTTGGCCTTTCATCTTTTACCGATTGCTCCTGCTCCAAAGATGGCCGATCATCTGGTCAGCTCCTGTTGGCCTGAACAACCGGGTTGGTCAGGGTGCCGACACCTTCGATGATCACACTGAAGCTGTCTCCGGGGCCGAGCGGCCCGATCCCGGCCGGTGTCCCGGTCAGGATCAGATCGCCGGGCAGCAGGGTCATGCAGGATGAGATAAACTCGATCAGCTCCGCCACTGTAAAAAGGTGCTCGGCAGTGCTCCCCGACTGCACCACTTCATCATTCAAGAGGCCCTTTACCGATAGCCTTTCCGGATCGACGATCTCCGTATTGATTGCCGGGCCCAGCGGGCAGAAGGTATCGAATCCCTTGGCGTAGGTCCACTGCCCTTGCGGGGGCTGCAGATCCCGGGCGGTAATATCGTTCCCGCAGGTATAGCCGAAAACATGGTCAAGGGCTCGCTCCGCTGCGACCCGGTATGTTCGCCGTCCCAGCACCACCGCCAGCTCCGCTTCGTAATCAACCCGGCGGCTCTGGGGCGGTATGACGATATTCTCTCCGGGGCCGATCACCGCAGTCGGCGGTTTGAGAAAGATAACCGGCTTCTCCGGCAGTGCTGCCCCCAGTTCGGCGGCGTGGTTCCGGTAATTCAGGCCCACGCAGACCACCTTGCCCGGTTGACAGGGGGCCAGCAGCCTGGCCGATTCCAGCTCAAATACCTCTCCGGTTCTGCGGAAAGCTCCCTCCAGCCACTCTTCCCCTGGAGGGGTCAGCTCGTGAAGGCGGCCTTCTACCACCTCCCCGTAACAAGGTTTCTCTCCTTTTAAAAAACGGATCAATTGCATTGCCCTGGCGTCTCCTCCGGTAGTACAGTGATCTGTCGGGGCAAACCCCCGTCCCCAGAGTTCGCGAAAACAGCTTGCTTTCCCTTCTGGCGATCGGAATCAGGTAAAACCGTTGAAAAACGTGCCCTTCAGCCGGTCGCCCTTTCCCCAAAAATATCCTGCAAGGCAGGAAGTAGGGAGCCGGAAGAAGAACCATTTTCATTGGACAGTTCTGGAGCGGCGCTTGGTGAGGTGGCTGCCGGCAAACTGCCGCTCGGTCGGTAAAACGGGGGGAAGTCTAATGGGTGATCAGAAGTGGTCCCGATTGATCGAACGGGGCCACCGGATGCTGGAAGAGAGGAAATTTGCCGAATCAGAACAGGCTTTCAGAGCTGTGCTGGAGCTGAAAGAGGATGTTGTCGCCCGGAACAACCTGGCCCTGGTTGTTTTTCAGGCCGGTGAGCCATCCCGGGCCCTGGAGTTGCTGGGACCGAATCTGGATGCTCTTCCTTCTCCTGCAGGAAACCCCTTCAGCTTTGCCCTGGCTGCGCAGATCCTGGCGGCTCTGGGCCGGGAAACAGAGGCCAGAAAAAATCTGAAAAACGCGATCAGGGTTTTCGAACTGGGTAGAGCCCTCCTGGAAAAAGGAGATCTGACCGAGCGATCCTGGAATGAATATACGATTACGATCATGATGGGGGCGGGTGCTTTGAACGATCATCACCTGGTTCATGATCTTTATCGCCGCTGGGAACGCTACCATGTTAGCTTGAAAAATCGTTACCTGGCCGGCGTGGCTGCTTTCAATCTGGGACGCTACAGTCGGGCTGCCTCCCTGTGGGGTTTTAGGGATGTTCCATTCGGTGCCGAGCTGCAGCGGGTGGCGCATCTGGTTGAAGGCGAACTGGTTCCCCCCTTTTCCCTGGGATATCATCTATTTGAAGCTCCGAAACCGGAAGAAAAGAGCGACGCCACATATTTTCAGGATGGGATTAACCGGGCCATAGCGTTGGCCTATCTGTTCGGCGAGGAGATCGAAAAGAGGACCGCTGAGCAGCTGCTCTCCGCGCTGATTAAAAATGTTGATGAATGGGGCGTGGCCTTCGGGAAAAGGTTGCTTGAGGCTTCCGCGGCTCCCTATGAATTCAAACTTCAAGCTGCCCTCTCCCTGGTAGATTGTGGTGTCTTTGCTGAAGACGAACCGATCACGATCATTGTTGACGGTACAGAAAAGGAGATCCGTGTCAGGCACAGTATGCTGAACCTGGAACCGGATCCCGAATTGGATAAACTCGATCAACAAGCCCAGGCTCTGCAAGCTCAGGGTCATCTCGAAGATGCTGTCGAATTGCTGGAACCGCTTTTCAAGTGGGGTCGTCTGCATCCGCCCACCATGATCACATTGTCCAATCTTTACCAGGAACAGGAGAGATACGAAGAGGCGTGCATGCTTCTGGAGATATTGGAAGAGGTATTTCCAGAAAATCCAGCGATTCTTTCCGGTCTGGCCGGTATCTGGGTCAAGCGTAAAGATTTTGAGCGGGCTTCTGACTACCTGGAGCAGCTGGAAAAGCTCGAGCTGGATGAAGAGTATATTTTCAAAGTAAGGAAGCTCCGCGCGCTCCTGGTTCTCTTGAGATCGGGGGGGGCGGAGCATATAAAGAAGATGCTACTTGCCCATGAAGAAAAGAAGAGAGAGCAGATCGAGAAAAAGTTACTTCCTTTGGAATCGACAGTGCTGCGGGGCCTGAAAAATATGCCCAACGACTGGCTGGAAAATATCTGCCAGATCTATCATCTTGAGCCTGTTCGCTTGCGGCGGGATCGGGAAAAGATGATCGCCGCCGCTTTGAACCGGGAGGAGGTGCTTTACCAGGCGGTGCAGGATCTGGGTGATGAAGGGTATGATCTGCTAGCTTTCCTTCTGGAAAGAGGCGGTTGGGTCCGGCTGAACGTGGTTAGCCGTATCTTTGGCACCATGCAAGGAGATGGGTACCGTTGGCAGGAAAACGATCCCCAATCTCCGCTGGGCCGGCTCTGGTCCAGCGGCCTGGTCATGGTCGGGCGGGCCCGGCTGGAGAGCGGTTACGCCCGGATTGCCGCCGTCCCATCAGATCTGCGGGAAAAACTCGCCTCCTTCCTGGAGGTTGCGCGACGCAGCGAAAACTAGCGGCAGCCGCTATTTTGCAGCAACCGATGACAGCATGGGTCAACCCGAAGAGTAAAAAGATCCGATCATGCAAAACCACGATGAAAGGGGGTATCAGCTTTGACCCGTTACCCACGCACCGGAACACAACCGGAAACCCTGGTGAATGTACTGATCACGATTATTGAAAAAACTCCCTCCGGGGGGGCCACCCTGGAGGACCTGCTAGACGCTTATGCGGAGATCAACGACCGGCAGCCCTCCGAAAGGACCATCTATCGGCTGATCCGGCGGCTCAATCTATTCTTTGATCCCCTCAGCTACGGCGAAAATCCGGAACCCGGTGAAGAAAGTTTGCCCGATGCCGCTGCCGGTGAAACCGTTACCGGTGAAAAAGCAATTTGCGGCCGGAGACGCGGCCGCAAGACCTACTACACTTTCCGCCGCGAACAGGAACAGCTGCCGGCCGGCACCGCCGATCCGACCATGCTGCTCTTGAGTCTCTATCCCCAGCTTCACGGGGCGATGAAAAGCAGCATCAGGGCGGCCATGCAGAGCATCTTCCGGAATACGCTCTCCGGATTGAGCGCTCTCGCCGGCCTGATGAGCGAGCTGGAGCAGATGGTCCATCTCTCCGGCCCCTTCCCTGCCGATCCCGACAAAAGCGAGGCCATGATCCAGGAGATCCTGCAGGCGATCCGCGAGCATAAAAAGGTGCGGCTCAGCTATCTGCGCACCTATGACGGCGCCGTTACCGAACGGGTCGTCGAACCCCACGGCCTTCTCTACCGCCTGAACAACTGGTACCTCACGGGTCTGTGCACCAAAAGAGAGCAGCGCAGGGTCTTTTTGCTGCTGAATATCAAGGAGCTGGCTGTGATTGAAAACAGCTTTTACCGGATGCCCCACGGCTTTTCCCTGAAAGAGGCGTACAAGGATGTCTGGGGAACCTGGACCGAGGACGGCCCCAGCGATCTGGAAACGGTGCGGCTCCGGGTTCAGAGCGGCCCGGCGGAACGTTTCCGCCAAAAGATATTCCACGAAAGTCAGCAGAGCAGGGAGCTGCCCGAAGGAGGGCTCGAGATCACCTTCCGGCTGACTGCCGCCCAGGAGATGATCTCCTGGCTGATGAGCTTGGGCAGCGCCATCGAGCTCCTTGAGCCGGCCTGGCTCCGGGAAGAGTTGAGCCAGAGCCTTCAGGAAGCGATGGATCTTTACAGAAAATGATTATGCCGGCGTATGTTGCGAAAAATAGATCAACCCCCGGTGAGACCGGGTTGGCCTGATCCTGACGTCACCCGCTGAAAGGATCACAGGAGGATAAACAGGAGCGGTCTGCCTGTTTGTCGAAAAGTAGTGGAGAGAAGTGAAGGAACGCTCAAAGTTGGCCTTCGACAGCGATTGCGGAGGGAGAGGTACATAATGCCTGAAAAAGAGCCTGACA
>JAAZPS010000134.1 GCA_012797095.1 Bacillota bacterium
CAAATAACCCCGCCCCCTTCTTCACCGGAGCGGTTGATCAACGCCGCAATATAACCGGCCCCGAAGCCGTTGTCGATATTGACCACGGCCACCCCCGGGGCGCAGCTGTTCAGCATGGCCAGAAGGGAAGCCAGTCCCCCGAAGTGAGCCCCGTAGCCGACGCTCGTTGGAACGGCGATGATCGGGCAGGCGGTCAGCCCCCCGATGACACTGGGCAGCGCCCCCTCCATTCCCGCCACCACAACCAGAACGCGGGCCGACAGCAGCGGTTCCAGATTATCGATCAGGCGGTGCAGCCCGGCCACACCGACATCGTAAAGGCGGCTTACCGCACCGCCCATCAGCTCGGCGGTAAGCGCAGCCTCCTCGGCCACAGGCAGATCGGCCGTACCGGCAGTAACCACCGCGATATTGCCCGCTGGAACAACGATCTCTGCAGTCCGGATAAGCACCAGACGGGCTTCGCGGTGGTACTCCACTCCGGCCAATTCGCCGCTGAGCGCACGGTAGACTCCCGGTTCGGCGCGGGTTGCCATTACCGGCGCACCCCCTGCGGCAAGGCGGCGCGCGATCTCCACAATCTGGGTTTCGGTTTTCCCGGGACAGAAGATCACCTCGGGAAAGCCTTTCTGGAGAAAGCGGTGGTGGTCGACCTTGGCAAAGGAAAGATCCTCATAAGGCATCCCGCGCATCTTCTTCAAAGCCTGCTCCACACTGAGCCGGCCTTCCCGTACCTGCTCCAGCAGCACCCGGTAGCGATCATGCACCTCTGGCAGCGCTCCTTTCGGTCAATAAACGACAGCATTTATTGACCATTATAACATACCTGCAGCGGTAAACGCCGGGGCCGCCCCGCTCTACGGACCGCCCTTCGGGACGGCTCCGGGTAGAAGAACCCGCCGGCGGGAAGGAATCCGGCCGCCGGTGCGGGAAATAGAAGAAGATAGAACATGGCGAAAGGAGAGCTCGAATGATTATTCTGGAATACGGCGGAAAAAAGCCGCGAATCGGTAAAGGTGTCTTTATCGCCCCGGGCGCCTCCATCATCGGCGACGTTACCATCGGCGATGGTGCGAGCATCTGGTTCGGAGCGGTCATTCGCGGCGACTACGGCAGAATTCGCATCGGCGGCGGGACCAGCGTGCAGGATAATACGGTGATCCACGTTATGCCCGACTGCGAAACCATCATCGGAGAAGATGTGACCGTGGCTCACGGGGCCATCCTACACGGCTGCCGGGTCAGCCGGGGAGCAATTATCGGGATGCGCTCGGTGGTGATGGATTTCAGCGAGATCGGCGAGGAGGCGATGATCGCCGCGGGCAGCGTGGTCACCGAACGAACGATTGTCCCGGCCCGCCATCTCGCTGCCGGTGTTCCGGCACTGGTAAAAAAAGAGGTCTCCGGCAGATCGCTGGCCTGGGTCGCAGCGAGCACCCGCGCTTACCGGGAGCTGGCCGGGAGCTACCTGCAGCAGGGGCTCGGCCTTGGATCGGAGTAAAGATCGGGCCAGGTGAACGAACCCTCCGCCGCCCGTGGGGCGGCGGAAAGCCGTTAAAAGAGCGGCAGCACTACCGGAGGATCAGCGCATCAACAGCAACAGCACGCCCGTCCGGGCAGAGCACCAGCGGGTTGATCTCCATCTCCCGGTAACTCCCCCGCAGGGCTACCGCCAGCCGGGAAAACCGGGAGACCGTCTCAGCGAGAGAAGATAGATTCACCGGTGCGGCCCCGCGGTACCCGCCGAAGAGGGGGGCGCTCTTCAGCTCCGCAAGCATCTCCTGCACCTCCTCGGGCTCAAGCGGCGCCAGGCGCAGGGAAAGATCCTGAAATATCTCGACATAGATCCCCCCGAGGCCAAGCAGCATCAGCGGACCGAAGACCGGATCATCCTCCACGCCGGTGATCAGCTCCAGATGGATCGGCAACATCTCCTCGACCAGGTAACCGGAGATGGAGGCTTCGGGCGCCCGCGCCCTGACAGCGCGCTGCATCTGCTCCCAACCCTGTCGCAGCATCGGCGCATCCCCAAGCCCCAGCCTGATCGCCCCGGCCTCGGTTTTATGAGCGATCTCCGTGGAAAGGGCCTTCAGCGCTACCGGGTATCCGATCTTGCCGGCAGCTTCAACCGCCTGCTCCAGCGATGAAACCACTGCTCCGCGGGGGACAGCGATACCCCATTCCTTCAGGATCTGTTTCGCCTCTGCCTCGGTGAGACCGCCCTCTGCAGTCTTCAGCCGGTGCACAGCGACATTTTGCTCTGTCGGAGCGGCAAGCAGCCGATCTTCCTTCTCCCAACGCCGTTTTTCTTGAAACTCAGCGTAACGCCACAGGGCCGCCGCAGCATTGACCCCTTCTTTTGGCTCACCGAAGAAAGGGATCCCGCTTTCATAGATGATCTCCTTCGCCTCGCTGTTGCAGCCGGGCCAGATCACCAGAAGCGGTTTTTCCGTCCCTTGAAAGATTTCGGCAAACATCCGCCCGGCCTCGGCACCGTAACTGCGCCAGAGAGCGGTGGTAAAGATGAAAAGGTCCACCCCGGGATCGGCCATGATCAGCTCGATGGTCCTGCGCACACCCGGCAGCCTTCCGGTCATCGCCGCGGTAGGATCAAGGGGATTGCGAATCGTGGCGATGGCAGGCATCAACTGCTGCAGCCCCTGCACTGTTTCCGGAGAGAACTCAGCCAGCCTGAGCCCGGCCCGGGCGCAGAGATCGGTCGCCAGAACCCCCATTCCCCCCGAGAGAGACATCACCGCTGCTCTGTTGCCCCGGGGTAGGCGGCCCGGGGCAAACGCTTTAAACAATGAAAGCATCTCCGTCAGTGTCTCCACCGCGAAAACACCTTCCTGGTGGAAAAATGCCCGGTAGGCCCCTTCCGAACCAGCCAGGGCCCCGGTATGAGAGCGGATCGCCGCGGCTGCTTCGCTGGAGGCGCCTGCTTTGAGAATCAGCAGCGGTTTGCCCGCCTCCGCCGCCGCCCGGCAGGAGCGGCGGAAGCCGGACCCGTCCTTGACCCCTTCGAGGTAGCCGCCGATCACCTTGACCCGGGGTTCATGAGCCAGAAAATTGATCACTTCGGCAAAATCAAGGTCCACCTCGTTGCCCGTGCTGATCATGTAGGAGCAGCCCATCCTTTCAAGATCGGCCAGAAAGATCGCCAGGATACCC
>JAAZPS010000135.1 GCA_012797095.1 Bacillota bacterium
CATCGGAATTCCCCGCAGCAGGGACTCGCCGATCACCTTGTCAACCGCATTGTGCCGCCCGATATCCTCGCAAAAAATGATGATCTTGCACCCGTCGGCCAGGGCGGCGCTGTGCGTGCCTCCGGTCGCCCTGAAGATCCGGGCCCGTTCCTGCAGATCGTCCATCAGCGAGCAGATCTGCTCCACCCGGAGCGTGAGCCCCTCTCCCGGAACCGGCGGGCCGCGCAGGCCGTCCGCTGCGCTCATAAAGAGCGTCCCCCGCCCGCCACCCGGGGTAATGGTCCGTTTGCCGCGGATCTGCTCCAGCGAAGCGCTGTCCCCTTCCAGCTCCACCCTGGCGGAGGTGCCGTCTTCACTCAGCTCCAGCCGGCCCAGATCGTCAAGGGAGTCGAGCAGCCCTCCGGAGCGCAGAAAGCCCAGAACCAGGCTCTCCTGTTTTTCCGGCGTGCAGAGCAGCGTGACCAGCTTCTCTCCATTCAAAAAGATCGCCAGCGGTGCCTCGACAACGACCCGGTCAGCGCAGCAGCGCCTCGTGCCGCCCTCGATCCGCGTTACCTTTTTTCTTTCAGTCAGCCGCTCCACCGCTTCACCTCCCGGATACGGGCTCGTCCGCCGGCTCATGATCGTCTTTCCAGCTAGTATATTCCCTTTTCCCGGGCGGAACCCTTCTCGGGGCAGCCGCGGGGTTGCACCGGTTGAAGGAAAGTCAGATCTTTGAAAGAATATGAATGAAAGAGAGGAGGCTGCAAACAAGAGATGGATCTGATCCTGAAGGTAAAAGATTTAAGCAAAAACTTTGGCCCCAAAAAGGCGGTCGACCGGATCAGCTTCGGCGTGTCCCGGGGGCAGATTCTGGGGCTGCTCGGGCCGAACGGCGCGGGCAAGACCACGGCCATCCGGATGATCATGGGGATCCTGTCTCCGGACAGCGGTATCATCGATTTTCGTTTCAACGGACCTTCCCGGACCCTCGATAAATCGAAGATCGGCTACCTGCCCGAGGACAGGGGGCTTTACGAAGATGTCAAGGTCTGCGATAACCTGGTTTACCTGGCCGGCCTGAAGAGGATCCCCGCCGGTGAAGCGCGGCAGGAGGCGCTCTCCTGGCTGGAGCGGCTCGATCTGAGCGCGTACGCCGATCAGAAGCTGGAGAAACTGTCCAAGGGGATGCAGCAAAAAGTTCAATTCGTGGCCTCGATCCTGCACCATCCGCCCCTGGTCCTTTTTGACGAGCCCTTTTCCGGGCTGGACCCGGTTAACCAGGATTTCTTCAAGGAGATCATCCGCGAGCTGCAGGCCGAAGGCACCACTATCCTGCTCTCGGCCCATCAGATGAACCTGGTCGAGGAGCTTTGCGATTCGATCTTCATGATCAACCGCGGCCGGGAGGTGCTCTCGGGCGGTCTGCAGGAGATCAAGGAGGGCTACCGGGAAAATATTGTTGAATTGCGCTACGATCCGGCTGAAGAGGGCGGTTTTCTGAAAACGATCCCGGGCCTGCGGATTCTCCAGGAGCAGCCCGGTCTGGCGGTAATGCGCTACAGCGGCGGCGCCGGGATCAACGAGCTGCTGCAAGAATTCGCTTCAAGGGTAACCATCACTGCGGTTACCGTGGAGAAGCCGCCGCTGCACGAGATCTTCATCGAGACCGTCCGTGAAAGGGGTGAAGCAGTTGAAGTGGCCTAATGTGGCAAGGGTCTTCCGCTGGGAATTCATCAAGAACCTGAAAAGCCCCGTTTTCCTGATCACCACCCTGATGATGCCCCTGATCATGCTTCTGGGCGGCGGGATCAGCTATTTCGCCACCACCAGCATCGGCAAGGAGGAGCAGCAGGTGGCGGTGATCGATGAAACAGAAGCGTTCTTTCCTTACCTGGAGAGGAGCCTGGCCGGCTCTCCGGTGAAGGTGACGCTGCGTCAGGCTGCGGAGCGCGAACAGCTCTCCGGGCAGGTCGAGAAGGGGGAGCTGAACGGCTATCTCTTCTTCACCGCAGAGAATCTGCAGAGCGGCTTGATCGACTACCACGTCCGCGATGCCAGGCAGATGAACTCGCTCTCTCTGGATGGAGCGCTCCAGGAGGCGCTGACCCGCTACCGGATGGAGCAGCTCGGGTTGAGTGCGGAGGAGATCACCCTGGCTACCGCACCGGTCTCTTTGCACCTGCGC
>JAAZPS010000136.1 GCA_012797095.1 Bacillota bacterium
CCGTTATAAATTGCTGGAGATGGTCGGCGAGGGAGGGATGGCTCAGGTTTACCGGGGCTGGGACAGCCTGCTGAACCGCGCCGTGGCGGTCAAGGTGCTCAAGGAGCAGATGACCGGTGACAGCGCTTTTGTGAAGCGTTTCCGCCGTGAAGCTCAGGCCGCCGCCGGTTTATCCCATCCCAATATCGTCAATATATATGACGTCGGGGAAGAGCACAAGATCCACTTCATCGTCATGGAGTACCTTGACGGTAAGAACCTGAAGCAGTATATCCGCGAAAAAGAGAAGCTGTCCGCAGGGGAGGCGGTCTCCATCGCCGCCCGCATCGCCGAGGCGCTGGTCGAGGCCCACGCTGCCGGAGTGATCCACCGCGATATCAAACCCCAGAATATCATCTTTCTGAACAACGGCCAGATCAAGGTGGCCGATTTTGGCATCGCCATCGCCGCCGACGGAACCACGCTCACCTGTGCCGACAAGATCATCGGCTCGGTCCATTACTTTTCACCGGAGCAGGCCCGGGGGAGCCTGGCCGGGAAGCGTTCCGATCTCTACTCCCTCGGGGTGATCCTCTACGAGGCGGTTACCGGGCGGGTCCCCTTCCAGGGGGAGAGCCCCGTCTCCGTGGCGATGAAGCATGTGCAGGAGCCGGTGGTCGCTCCGTCGAAACTGGTTCCCGATCTGCCGGCACCGCTGGAGCGGATTATCCTGAAGGCAATGCAGAAAGATCCGGCCCGCCGCTATCTCAGCGCCGCCGAATTTCTGGAGGATCTACGCTATTTTCAGCGTGAGGGTGATTCCCGCGCTTTTACCGCACCGCTGTTCGGCAGCGACGATCAGGAGACCCGGGTGATGAACCCGCTGCCGCCGGGGGAGAGGGACGAAAACGGGAAGGATCCGGATGAACCGCCCTCCGGGAAGAAGAAGAACCGGCCCTTGATCGTGGCGATCATCCTGCTCAGCGCGGCACTCATCACCGGGCTGATTCTTTTTTACTATTTCTTCATCAATGTTCCCGAAGTGGAGATTCCCGAGCTGCGCACCCTCAGTTACGAAGATGCCGTCGAGATTCTGAAAGAGGACGGGCTGGTGCCCAATCCGGAGATCTTCTACGTCTACGATAATGCGATCCCCGAGGGGCATATCGTCAAGACAGTCCCCTATCAGGGGCGCACTGTTCGCAAAAACCGGGAGATCGACCTTTACGTGAGCAAGGGGCCGGAGAATGTGGCCGCTCCCGATCTCTATCTGCGCACGGAGGACGAGGCCCGGATCATCCTGGAGGGGCTCGGCCTGAAGGTCAGCTGGGTCCGCGAGCATAACAACGAGATTCCGGCGGGGAAGGTGATCAAGCAGCTGCCCCAGGCCGAGGCGATGCTTTCCCCGAATGAAGAGATGGTGGTCTACGTCAGTCTGGGGGTCAAACCGGTCCTTGTTGCCAGGCTGATCGGCAGGCAGAAGGATGAGGCTGTCGCCTACCTCGAACAGGAGGGGCTCCGCCCGCTACTGCGCTTTGAGGAGTCGGAGCAGCCCGCAGATACGGTGATCAAACAGTATCCCGATCCCGGCGAACCGGTGCAGCGGGGGCAGCAGGTCGATCTGATCATCAGCAGCGGTCCCCCGCCGGAGGAAGAAAAATCCGAAGAAGAGCACGGCGAGACCCCGGATCACTGATCCGGCAAGGGAGGTTGTTCATTTTCTGGAAGGGATCGTGATCAGGGCAGCCGGCGGTTTTTTCGCCGTCCGGGATGCCGGGGGCGCAGTCTATCTCTGCCGGGCCCGCGGCAGATTGAAGCTGGAGAGTGGCTCCATCCTCGTCGGCGACCGGGTTATCTTTCGGCCCGAGGAGGGGGCGGAAGAACCGGGCGGGGCCGGGGAGGGTGCCGGAGTTATCGAGACGCTGCTTCCCCGGAGATCGGTGTTGCGGCGTCCCCCGGTGGCCAATGTCGAGCAGATCGTTCTGGTGCTGGCCCTGAAGGAGCCGGCGCCGGACTGGCAGCTGGCCGGACGGATCCTGCTCCAGGGAGAGCGGGAAAAACTGGCCCTGCTCTGCTGCCTGAACAAGATCGATCTGGCGGACGCTGCGGAGAGGGAGGAAGCCGCCGCCGCGCTCGATCCGCTGCCCTACCGGCTGCTCTGGAGCAGTGCCCGGGAAGGCGCCGGTGTCGGGCAGCTCGGGGAAGCGCTGCGCGGCCGCTGCACCGTCTTTGCCGGCCCCTCGGGGGTGGGCAAATCGTCCCTGCTGAATGCGGTTCACCCTGGCCTGGGCCTGAAAACCGGGACGGTCAGCCGGAAGATCGGACGCGGCCGTCATGTTACCCGCCAGGTGGAGCTACTGGAGCTGCCGGCAGGCGGTTTTGTCGTCGATACCCCGGGATTCTCGCGGCTCTCCTTCGCCGGCCTGGAGCCGGATCGGCTGGGCGATCTTTTTCCCGAATTCGCCCCGCACCGCGAGAGCTGCTCCTTCCGCAACTGCAACCATATCCATGAGCCGGGCTGCGCTGTTCGCGAGGCTGTCTTTGCGGGGCTGATCAACCGCTGCCGTTACCGGCAGTACCAACATTTCTGGAAAGAACTGAATGACAAGGAGAGATAAACAGCCATGTTCGCCGATGGAATAAAAGTAGCTCCCTCGCTGCTGTCCGCCGATTTCGGCCGGCTGCGCGAAGAGGTGCGCCGCATCGAGGAGGCCGGCGCCGACTGGGTTCACCTCGATATCATGGATGGAAATTTTGTCCCAGCGATCACCTTCGGTCCGGCGGTGCCACGAGCGCTGCGGCCGCATACGGGGCTGATCTTTGACGCCCACCTGATGGTGGCGGAGCCGGAAAAATATCTGGAATCATTTGCCCGCGCCGGAGCCGATCTGATCACCGTTCACGTCGAGGCCACGGCGCACCTGGATCGGGTCCTGCGCGAGATCCGCCGGCGCGGGCTGAAAGCAGGGGCGGCCCTGAATCCGGCCACCCCGCCGGAGACACTCGATTACCTCTGGCCCCTGCTCGATCTGGTCCTGGTGATGAGTGTCAATCCCGGCGCCGGGGGGCAGCCCTTCATCCCCGAGATGCTGCCGAAGATTGAAGCCCTTTCCCGGCGGATCCGCACCCTCGGCCGTCCGGTGGAGCTCTCGGTGGACGGGGGGATCGACTCCCGGACCGCCCCGCAGGCGGTCGCCGCCGGAGCGACCGTTCTTGTAGCCGGCTCCGCTGTTTTTGGCGCTCCCGACGGGCTGGAGCTGATCCAGGCCTTCAAAACAACGGGCGGTCCGCGGCAGGAGGTTTAAAGAAAAGCACAGTTATGTTATAATCAGATCGTGAAACCGTTTTCTTCGGGGTCTGGTGAGGGGGGAGCAATCCCGCCAATTCCGAACCGGCGGTAATACCCGGTTGACGGGTTAGCCCGCGAGCCGCAAGGCTGACCCGGTGCGATTCCGGGGCCGACAGTACAGTCTGGAGGGGAGAAGAGACGGTAGCCGGAGCTGATCTTTTCCCCGGGACCCTGAAGATCTGTTGTCAGGGTTTTTCTTATGGGAAAATAGATAACGAGGTGAGCACTTTTGGCTGTTGATGATCGCTTCATGTGGGCTGCCCTGGACCTGGCCCG
>JAAZPS010000137.1 GCA_012797095.1 Bacillota bacterium
ACGATCATATCGCCGGGCCGGGCCCAGGCCAGCGCCCTTTTTCCCAGCTCGGCCATATCCTCGCTGCTGTAGATCTCCTCGCCTCTTACCTCGCCGATCCGCCGGGCCAGAGCGGCCGCGCTGACCCCTTCAACCGGTTCCTCTCCGGCCGAGTAGATCCGGTGCAGCAGCACCAGCTCGGCATCGGAGAATGAAGCAGCAAACTGATCGAAGAAATAGGCGGTCCGGGAATAGCGGTGCGGCTGAAAGATACAGCAGACCCGCCCGGCTGCCGTCTTCGCCGCTTCCAGAGTCACCCTGACCTCGGTCGGATGATGGGCGTAATCGTCGACAATGGTGACCCCGTTTACCCGGCCAATGATCTCGAAGCGACGCCTGGTTCCCTGAAACTCCCTCAAAGCACCGGTACATCTTTTCAGATCCAGACCCAGCTCTGCAGCCACGGCCAGGGCAGCCAGGGCGTTATTTATATTATGGCGTCCGGGAACCTGCAGAGTAATATTTTCAAGGCACAATCCTCCCTTTAAGTACAGATTGAAGATTGCGCCCGTCCCGTTGAAAACGATCTCATGCCCGCTGTAATCTGCTGCCTGGCCGTCAGCGCTGTAGGTGACCACCCGGCGGTCCAGCCGGAAAGCCAGCGTTCGAAGAATGGGATCATCGGCACAGAGCACGGCGCAGCCGTCAGCAGGCAGATTCTCGAGGAAGGAGCGGTATGCTTTCTGCATCAGCCCAAAGTCATTCTGGTAGTGCTCCAGGTGATCTGCTTCCACATTCGTCACCACCGCCATCTGGGGGCGGTAGCGCAAAAAAGAATGATCGCTTTCGCAGGCCTCGGCGACGAGATACTTGCTGTGCCCGTAACGGGCATTGCTGCCGAAAGAGGAGACCTCGCCCCCGATGAGAGCGGTCGGATCGAGCCCCCCAGCCTCCAGCAGCAAAGCAATCATCGTCGAGACGGTGGTCTTGCCGTGAGTGCCGGCCACAGCGATACCGTAGCGGTTGTTAAGCAAGGCAGCAAGGAGTTCGGAGCGGTGCCAGACAGTAATACCCCGCCGGCGGGCCTCCACCAGCTCAACGTTATCCGGAGGGATCGCCGTTGAGTGGACTACCAACTCACTGTTCCCGATATTCTCGGGATGGTGGGACAACTTTACGACAGCACCCTGCTCTGCAAGTCTCTGAATGAGCTTTGAATCATTGAGATCCGATCCGGTCACCCGGTAGCCCATCTGCTGCAGCACCTCGGCCAGGGCGCTCATGCCGTAGCCGCCGATGCCGATGAAATGAACCCGCTCAACCTGTGGTAAGGCCACCCGGTGCTACCCCCTAGTAAGTATATTTTACAGATGCAATTACAGTAATATGCACTTGGAGAAAACTTTACATAACCGCAGTAATTATATCAAAAGGAGCAGGGGGGAAACAAATTGGAGACAATAAAAATTATATTCAGACCCTGCTGCCCTGATCCCGTTCTATTTTTAAGTTCAAGCTGCTTAAGACAAGGCCCATAAAAACCCAGAACTTCAGATCGATCAAATACGAACCGCTCACCATTAAATGAACAAAGCCCAGACCCATCCAGATGATGAGCATGCTGTATCCATCCTTGTTTTTTGTAACCAATGACTTGAGGATCAGGTAAAATATAATCAGAAGAACAAAAAAGCCGATGATTATACCGAAATTGACCACAATTTCTAAAAAGAAATTATGAGCATATGAGCCCCATAAAAAAGGCCTGTCCCCGGCCAAGCCGAAGCCCCAAAACGGACTGCCCCCAATTTTGCTGACTAACAGTTGGCTTATTCTATCCCTACCGCTTAGGTGGACCCCTTTTATTAAAAATAAGGCAATACTTCTGCTTTCTATTCCAAAGTGTAGAAAAATGTTGTTCAGTGCTTTGAGAACGCCGTCCCTGAATATATAACCAACCAGTCCGGCCGTGGCTGCACCTGAAGTTAAAAACATCCCCTGATAGTTAAACCTGCCCCTAGGCTTGATTAATTTAAAAACAAAAAATACCAGAAGGCATAAGACTGGGCCTCTGGCACCCAACGCGAGAATTACCAGCACGGAGATCAATGTAAACAGCAGCGTCCGCAATCTGAATCTATCCAGCAGCTCATCCATAAACATGATCGCTGGCAATAACATGTAATAGGAAAATGGCATGCTGTAGGTGCCTACCGAGGCTAGACCTGAAAAAACTCCTGCAGCTATGACCACACCGGCCACAAAAACAAAATAGCTCGCCTTTTTCATAATATCCTTCAACACTTTCCAGTCGCGGATACTGATGCTGTAGACAAATGCAGGTAGGCACATGAAAAAAAAGGGGAAGATCAAGTTTTTAATGTAGGGCTGGTTTACGGGAAAAAAGATATAGCTGCACAAAAATATAATAACCGCCGCGGAAAAAACAATGATCCCCTTTAATAGGCTTCTATTCAACACTGCCGGTAAAGCGTAAAGAAAAACAAGCCCCACCAATATTTTAGAAATTTGCTGAACAGCGGAAGCACCCTCTGTGCCCATCATCTTGAAATAAATGAGGATCAAATACTGAAGCGTAAGAACAACAAAAGTAGCCATCAAAGCGATGCTGATTTTTTTATCGTTTTTAACCGCTTCCCGCTTAAATTTCATAAGTTCTTCTTGACTATACTCGGTGTTCTTTAAACCAGGCACTAAACCGCCCCTCCCGGAGCCTCTTTTTAAACAGATTGACAAACCAGTTCATCTCTTCGACCCTCAGCAAGTAGATCATTAAAAAATAAACAGCGGCCCCCAGAGAAATTACCCCCAGCAGCACTACCAGCTCCAGAAGGGTGTTTCCCAGCACCGCGCTTTCCAGAGGATAATAGAGCAAATAGACCAGCACTCCCATGACCAGTGACGAAACCAGAGATTTTAAACCGCAGATAATATAGTTCGACATGCCGATGCTGCCGATTTTTTTTCTCAATCCATAAATTAACGAACCGGTGGTCACCGTGGTGGCAATAGAGGTCGCCAGGGCCAGTCCACTGTGCGCCATGTACTTGATCAGCATAAGGTTCAGGATAACGTTCAGGCCAAGCGATAAAAGACCATTGTACATCGGCGTTTTCGTATCCTGCAGCGAATAGTAAACCCTGTTCATCAGTGTCCTTAAAGCCATCCCGACCAGCCCCAAAGAGTAAAACAGCAGCGCCGCCGCAGTCATTGTTGTGGCCCCCTGATCAAAAAAACCTCTTTCAAAAGCCAATCTTACTATAGGCTGCGTTAAAACAACGATTCCCACCATGGCAGGAATAGTGATCAGCAAGATCACATTAAAGGCATTCCGGATCAATCTTTTAAAGTGATCATGGTTTGCTTTTACGGCTTCTTTAGAAAGCATCGGGAAAAACACCGTGGTGATTGCCGTAATAAAAATACTTAATACAAAACTGTTGAGTCTGCCTGAATAGTTGAGAGCCGATATACTACCTTCAACCAGGGTGGAAGCCATCGATCGATCTATGATACTGTTCAGGTCGCTTATCGCCACGCTAACCAACACCGGTAAAACCAGATACGATACCTTTCTGATATATTGATCCTTGAAATCAACAAAGAATTTATAGCGGTAACCTGCTTTTCTAACTCCCGGCAGCTGGATCAAAATTTGCGAGCCAACCGCCAGCACGCTGGTAACCATCAGCCCTTTGATTCCAAAAACACTCGATAAAGAAAGCAGAAATATAATATACGTAAAGTTAAATGGAAACTGGCTGGCCGCAGTTTCCATAAACATCATTTCGCTTTGTAAAAAACCCCGGCATATCCCGACAATCCCGGAAAATACTATTACCGGCATGCCGATCCGCACCATGGTAACCGCCAGAGCAAATTGCTCACCTTTGAACCCATACGCCAGAAGCTTAACGATTACCGGAGAGAGCAACCACCCCAGCGCAACAAGCACTATTGAGGCCAGAATGGAGATATTCATCAGGTTGTTGGTATGTGTTATTTTACCAGCTTTGCCTTCTTTCTGCTCAACCTCCGACATCACTGGAATCATGGTTGTACTTAAGGATTGGGTTAACAAGGTCGAAAAAAGAGTGGCCGCTGTCAGCGCAATAAAAAAGGTGTCGGTTTCCATCCCAGAACCGAACTTCTTTGCAATTAGCATCTCACGGATAAAGCCGAGGAGTTTACTGCCCAGGCCAAATATGATCAGGATAAATACTGATTTTGTTGCTTGCTTTGATTGAGACAAATAAACGCCCCCGGTTCTTTTTACGAGCTCCCTGCTTGTTCTTATTGATACTATACAATTTCTTAAATTCTAAGTCCATTGTGCTAGAGATAGATAAACCTAAGAAAACGGATTTGCCAAAAGATTTTTCGACAGAAAGTGCTCACCGGTTAGCAGTCAAACTCATTATTTACCTACTATGGTTTTGTATATTTCCCTCTGCTCAGGTTCAATTAAATAGCTATTATGCCAGAGCAAAGTGAAGTTTCCATCAAATAGGCAGCAGCGATCTTTAAGCATTAGTATATAGTTTAAAGCATTTTCCCCGCTCAGGTTCATATACTGCTTTCCCATAACACTACCTTCCATAACTACTAAAGGGCGTTCAAACAAAGACAAGATTTTACGTTGTTCCAAATCATATACAGGGTATTCATAACAAATGCCACAACGAAAGCCAGCATGCTCCGCATACGCTAGACTACTATCATAATCCAATCCTGCTTGAGCCCAGTTGCGCCATGTAATAGGCACCTTCCAGCGTAGATAATGCTGGCGTCCACCCCAGCGTTCCTGTTTTATACCCTCCTCCTCACAAACCAGAAGAAGCCGGTAAAATTCCTCCTGTATCTGCTCCAGACTCAAATATGTTTCATAACTGGGGTGCAAACCGATTACGTGTCCTCTGTCGTAAATATCCTGCAATAGTTGTCTGATATACGGATGTTTTATCGAATAATTATCATCATAACACGGATTGGTACAGGACGTTTTAAAGTAAAAAGTGCTTCTTAAATTGTTGCGTTCACTGAGATCCATTATGTAATCAAAGGTGTAGTTGATATCCCTACGATAGTTGCCTATTTTAATATCCTTCCATGATTTAATGCGTTCCAAGGCCATCAAGGGCGATTTCCGCTTTATAATATCTCCACCACAATTGCGCACTAGTTGCCTCATACCACCAAAGGCCTG
>JAAZPS010000138.1 GCA_012797095.1 Bacillota bacterium
AAAGAACAAATGGGACGCACCCGTTCACCGGGTCCGGACTTATAATAAAATGAGCAAAAACGTTTGTCAAATATAATTCTGTCGAAACCCGCTGAAATAAAGATTGTTTATCCGAATCCGCCGTCTCCAGCAAATCCCGCAGAAACAACGCCGCCGGATGATCGGGCAAAGCCGGCGGCAGCTTTCTTCTTCGGATGTCACAACCGCCATCAAAGCCGTTCGAACCGTCCGGTAAAGAAGCGCAGCACCGGCGGTTCATAGACCCATTGCAGCCCTTTGACCTCGCTGCGCCGCTCGTAGACCCCGGCAATCGCCGCAGCGGCATATTCCAGATGAGCGGCGGTATAGACCCGCCTGGGGATCGTCAGCCTGACCAGCTCCAGTTTGGGGCAGTAATCACGGCCCTCTTGATCCCGGCCGGCGGAGACGATCCCCCTCTCCATGCTGCGCACCCCCGAGTGCTCGTAGATCGCCGCGGCCAGGGCCTGCGCGGGCAACCTGTCCTGCGTCAGATGGGGTAAAAATGCCCTCGCATCAAGGAAAACTGCATGCCCCCCCACCGGCTTGACCGTGGGGATACCGAGCTGGCTCAATCTTTCCCCGAATGCGGCAACCTGCTCGACCCGGTGGCGGATATAGGGATATTCCATCGACTCGCGCAGACCACGGGCAAAAGCCTCCATATCCCGCCCGGTCATCCCACCGTAACTGGGCATCCCTTCGAAGAGCACCACCATGGCAGTGGCCTGGCGGTAGATCGCCGCATCATTAACCGCCAAAAATCCGCCCATATTGACAATGCCGTCCTTTTTACCGCTCATGGTGCAACCGTCGGCATAGCTGAAGGTCTCTTTGACAATCTCGGCGATGCTGGTATCGCCATAGCCCGCTTCACGTTTCTTGATAAAGTAAGCATTCTCTACACAGCGGGTCGCATCGACAATCACCCTGATCCCGTACTTTTCAGAGAGCTGCTTGACCTCACGCATATTTCTCATGCTGACGGGCTGTCCCCCGGCCATATTAACCGTTACCGCCAGCGAAATATAGGGGATCTTCTCCGGACCAACCCGGTTGATCAGCGCTTCATATTTCCGCAGATCGACATCGCCCTTGAAGGGTACATCTTCCCTTTGTGGGTCATGGGCTTCGTCGATGATCACGTCGACAAAGGTGCCCCCGCTCATCTCCTGGTGGGCCCGGGTCGTGGTAAAGTACATATTGCCCGGAACATAGGTCCCCGGCCGGATCAGGATCCGGGATATTAAATTTTCGGCCCCCCGGCCCTGGTGCGTCGGGATCACATATTTAAATCCAAACAGTTCGCGGACCGCCGCCTCCAGGTGGAGCCAGTTATCACTTCCCGCATAGGCTTCGTCACCGAGCATCAATCCGGCCCACTGGTGATCGCTCATCGCATTGGTTCCGCTGTCGGTCAGCAGATCAATGTAAACATCCCGCGATCTCAAGAGAAATGTATTGAAACCGGCCTCCTCGATACAGCGGGCCCGCTCTGCTGCCGGCAGCAGGTTGATCGTCTCAACCGCTTTGATCTTGTACGGTTCCGGTAGATTACGGTCCATGCACGGTGCC
>JAAZPS010000139.1 GCA_012797095.1 Bacillota bacterium
GCCCCAAAGGCGGGCGATATCCCCGGCCGCCGGGCCGCTGGTGTAGCTCACCACCGGCCTGGCCTTGACCAGCGCCTCGGTAATTTCACGATAGAACGGGATCTTCGCTGCCACCTCCACCGACTCTGCAGCGCAGTAGTCCTCGATAGCCTGCGTATTCTCCTCATCCAGATCGCAGCGGTTGATACAGACTGCCGGGGGCACCTCAAATTGACGGCAGACCAGAAGAACTCGCTTGAGATCATGAATTCCCGAGATCGTCGGTTCGGTGACGATCAGTGCCTTTGTCGCTCCTGACAGGGAGGCGATCACCGGACAGCCGATTCCCGGCGGGCCGTCGGTGAGAAGATATCTTTTTTGCTCTCCTTTGGCCAGCTCCCGGGCCTGGTTCCGGACCAGGGTCACCAACCTACCGGAATTCTCCTCGGCTATCCCCAGACGGGCATGGACCAGCTTGCCATAAGGTGTCTGCGAAAGGAACCAATGACCGGAGACGACCTCGTTCATGGTGATGGCCTCCTCCGGACAGGCCCGGCTGCAGACAGTGCAGCCCTCGCAGGAGAGCGGATCGATCCGGTAGCCCTCAGAGATCGCTTCAAAACGGCACAGTTCCCGGCATAGACCGCATTCCGTGCAGCGTTCCCGATCAAGAACCGCGACGCTGGAAGCGATAAACTGATGACTCTCCAGCTGCTCCGGCGTCAACAGCAGGCTCAGGTTCGCCGCATCCACATCGGCGTCGGCCATGACTGCATCTCCTTCGGCGAGGACGGCGAAAGAAGCCGCCAGGGTGGTCTTCCCGGTACCCCCCTTGCCGCTGATCACGACAATCTCTTCCATCAGCGCCCCTCCTTTCTCTCGATCGGAATCTGCCCGGCCAACCCGGCAAAAAGTTCACGCCAGGCCGGCAGGTGAGTTGCGGCCGGCTCACCCCGCGCGTAGAGCGAAGCCAGTTCGCGATCCCAGGGCATCTTCAGAAGAACCGGGATCCCTTCCTGACGGCAGTAGGCCTCGATCTCATTTTCGCCCTCACCGCCCAGGGAACGGTTGATCACTACCCCGCCCGGGAGATGCAGTTTTTTCAGCAGCTCCACCGCAATGGCCAGATCGTTCAACCCGAAAGGGGTCGGTTCGGTCACCAGAAGGCAGTAATCGCTTCCATGAATCGCCTCCACAACGGGGCAGGAGGCCCCCGGCGCCGCATCGACAATGGTCAGGTTCGCTGGATCGGCGGTCCGCTTGACCGCCTTGATCAGCGGCGGGGAAAGCGCTTCTCCGGGGTTCAACTTGCCGTGAACAAAGGAGAGCGCCCCCGCAGGACCACTTTCAAGCACCCCGATGGGCCGGTCAATCTCGCGGATAGCCTTCTCCGGACAGAAATAGGTACAACCGCCGCAGCCGTGGCAGAGCGGTTCAAAGACAAGCACCGTCTCCTTGCCGACCATGATCGCGTTGAACGCGCAGACTTCGGCACAGATTCCGCAGTAGTTGCAGCGATCGAGGTCAACCTGCGGTACCGGAATCGAGACAGGTTCGCTGTGCTGCCACCGCGGTTTCAAAAAAAGATGCGCATTGGGCTCTTCAACATCACAGTCAAGAAACTGAACCTTCATCTCCTCCGAGATGACCAGGGCCAGGTTTGTCGCCACCGTTGTCTTGCCGGTGCCGCCCTTGCCGCTGGCTATTGCAATGATCATGGGGATCACCCTTTTCTATACCTGAAAGGAGGCGCGGGGCCGCCCCTTTCCCTGTTCAAACCTTGTCGGTCCTCATTTTTGTTTTTAGGGTTGCTCCATACCGGCCAGCCGTCTTTCAATTGCCGCCGGCCCGGTTCTGACGGCCCGGGACCGGCGTGCAGGGCGACAGCTTCCGCTTTCAGGCATTCCCCCTCAGCGGACCCGGTGCCGGAGCCCCGCAGCAAGGGGGCCTCTCCCCCCCGGGAAGATATCCCCGTCCCCCCATCCGGAAACCGGGGCTGTACAGCTCTCCCCCGGCCGGAACCTGCCGCTCAAAGCTACTGTTCCCTTCTGCAGTCTCCGTGGTGATGACCTTCTCCGTGCTCTTCCCTGTATTCATGGTTGCAAAGGCTCTCCCCGGACTGCAGATTTCCGGAAAGATAGTCGCCGATGACCTTCTCGACAGGTCCGGTCACCCCGACAATCGATTCTATCTTCTGCGCCGCAAACAGCTCCTGCGCCCGCCAGCCCATCCCCCCGGCGATGATGCAGGTAACGCCCCGCTCGGCCAGATAACCGGGCAGAAAACCGGGCTGATGTCCCGGATTGTCGATCAGCTCCTTGCCGATAATCCCACCATCCTTGATCTCCACCAGGGTGTAGGCGGGACAGCGTCCAAAATGCTGCGCCACATTGCCGCTATCGGTAGCAATGGCGATCTTCATGGAATTCTCTCCTCCCTGTTAGGCTCCGTGATGGGGATCCACGGTTGCCTCATCGATAGTCGTGAGTTTGCCCTCACGGAAAAGCTGCCAGGTTTCCTGAACCGTCCCGGTGACCCCCCCGTAGATGGAGATCCCCGCCGCCTGCAGTGCGGTGGCGGCGTTGGGTCCAACATGACCTACCGCAACCGCCTCCACCCCTTCCTGAGAAAGCTGGCGGGCGCTCTGCGGCCCGGCTCCGCCGGTAGCGGCCATCCCGCTGTTCGGCACCGATTTTTCCACCGCTCCACTTTCAGAATCGACGATCACAAAATAGGGGCAGCGCCCGAAACGCTGATCCACCTGGGCCTCCAGCCCTTCACCCTGCGCACAGACAGCCAATTTCATAAACGCACTCTCCTTTCATGCTCACCAATACCTTGATTTCACTTACCCTGCACCAACGACGGCACCTCTTCAAGAAAGTCTACCCGATATTGCTCGATCTCACCGCGGTCCCCCAGGCGGGAGATCTCCGGATCCAGGGGGATCGTCCCGAGCAGTTTGATCCCCGTCTCCGCAGCAACCTCCTCCGCCCGGCTGGGGCCGAACAGCTCCACCGGTTTACCGCAGTGGGGACAGGTCAGCCCGCTCATATTTTCCACCAACCCGAGAAGGGGCACCTGGAGCATCCGGGCCATCTTGATCGCTTTCTTCACCACCATCACCGCCAGCTCCTGGGGCGAGGTCACGATGAGCAGCCCGTCCAGGGGCAGCGATTGCATCACCGTCAGGGGGGCATCGCCGGTTCCCGGCGGCAGATCGACCACCAGGTAATCGATCTCTCCCCAGAGCACATCGGTCCAGAATTGCTTTACCGCCCCGCCGATAAGCGGTCCCCGCCAGACAACAGGATCGTCTTCGTTCGGCAAAAGCAGGTTCAGCGAGATCACCTTGATCCCCAGTGCGGTTTTCGGAGGGGCAATCTTCCCGTTCTCCGCAACCGGCTGCTGGTTCAATCCGAAAAGCTTTGGAATGCTCGGCCCGGTGATATCGGCGTCAAGAAGCCCGACCTGAAAACCTTTCCGGGCCAGGGATACCGCCAGCAGGGCGGAGATCGACGATTTTCCCACCCCACCCTTACCGCTCATAACGGCGATGACATGGCGGATCTGGCTCCTGTCGGGCTGCCCCAGTTTTTCGATCATCGGTCCGGAGGCTGCACCTCCTGCATTGTTTTCTGTTGCTTGCATCGTTAGATCCCTCTTTTCTCAGTTATTACGAGCGTATGGTTCTCCCGGCGGTCGGAGCTGCCACCGCAAAAAACAATCAGCACCAGCGCCAGCCCCACCAGAAACAGGGCAAGGTACGCCGGCGGCAGGACCGTCTCCAGCAGCAGGTTAAGCGTTGTTCCCGCTGCAGTGGATAGAACCAGCATGATTCCCGCAACAAAGGCCATATCCCTGATCCCCAATTCCCGGATCAGGACAGCAAAGGTGGCGGCGCAGGGAAAATAGGTCGCCAGTACGGTAGCGCCGATCACAAACTGTTTGGCCGTGAGCCCCAGCGGAATGAGCATGGCCACGGCGACATCCTTGCGCAAAAAGCCGACCAGCAGTGTGCTGACCGCCTCCCGGGGCAGACCGAGCAGGCCCCGGAGAACGGGAGCAACGGCGGCAGCCAGGAAATCGATCACCCCGATGAGGTGCAGTAAATTGATCACCAGAATACCCCCGAAGATGAAGGGGAGCGCCTCGGTAAAGAAGTGCTGCAGCCGCATCGCCAGTTTCTGCGTCTGGGCTTTCAAACTCGGCCAGCGGTACGGCGGTATCTCCACGATCATGGAGGGAGTATAACCCGGCAGGATCCGGTCGAGGAAAAGACCGATCACCGCCCAAACAAGAAAGAGTGTCGCCAGGATCACCGCAAGATAGGACCCGCCGTGCCGTCCGGCCAGCCCGATGATCATCGACATCTGGGCGGCGCAGGGGATCGCTACCGCCAGCATGGCGCTGACGATGAGCCGCTCCCGCCTGCTCTCCAGGTTGCGGGCGGCCAGCACCGCGGGGACATTGCAGCCGAATCCCAGAAGCATCGGGATCACCGCAAAGCCGTGCAGCCCGAGACGGTGCATCACCCGATCGGACATCACCGAGAGACGGGGCAGGTAACCGCAGTCCTCCAGAAACCCCAGGGCCAGGTAAAACATGAGCAGGTAGGGCAAAACGATCCCGAAAATGGCATAGATACCGGTGCTCAAAAGCCCCATCGACTCCTCCAGGTGGATCCGGCCCCCGCTGAGGGTGCCGATAAGCAGCTCGTGCCAGAACCCCTCTCCCCCGAGCAGCCCGCTGAGGGATTGGAGCAAGGGCAGGTAATAGGGTTCAAAGAAGTGCCCCTCCAGCAGATCCTCCAGCCATCCGCCGCAGCCGATGATCACCTTGAACGCAAGATAGAGCCCCACCGCTGCCAGGGGGATCCCGGTCAACGGACGGATGCTGGCCATCTCCAGCGCCTCAAGCCAGGTCTGGCGGCGGCGGGTCACCCGCTGCACCTGCTCAACGATGGAGCCGATCCAGATCCAGCGTTCCTCGGGAGAGCGGGCTTCGCCCTGACCGCGCCGGGCTTCCGGCAGAGCGGCAACCAGCTCCGGGAGCCCCTTGCCGCTGATCGCCACGGTCGGGATCACCGGTACGCCGAGCAGCTCCTGCAGACGGGGGATATTCAGGGCGACCCCCTTCTGGGTCGCTTCGTCAATCAGATTCAAGACCACGATCAGGGGAACCCCCTGCTCGATCAGCTGGCCGGTCAAGTAAAGGTTGCGCTCCAGATTATTCGCATCGATCACATTGACCACCACATCGGCCTGCTTTACCAGCCTGGCGGCAACCTCCTCTGCCCGGCAGGTCGGCTCAAGACTGTACGTGCCCGGCGCATCGAGCACCTCCCAGCTCCGCTTGCCCACCTGAAGCTGCCCGCGGGTAAATTCAACGGTGGTCCCGGGATAGTTGGAGATAACCACCCTGGCTCCGGTCAACTGGGAAAAGAGAACACTTTTGCCGACATTGGGATTGCCGGCCAGCACTATTTTTTTTGACGTCATCCTGGACAATACTCCTTTATCATACCGGTAAACTAGTCCTCAACTTCAACCATGATCCGGTTGGCCCGGCCGTAGCCCATGGCTACCCGGGAACGATCTATCTCCACCACTACCGGCCCTCTCTGAAAGAAGGTGCTCAGCTTGGTCAATTTTTTTCCCGGATGCAGGCCGAGAGCCTGAAGCCTGGCCACCATCCCTTTTCCTCCGTAAATCCTTTTGACCCGGCCGGATTGACCTGTTTTCATCTCAACAAGGGATACTACCTTCAGTTTGCTCACCTCTTCATTGAATTGACCGGGGCCGCGGTCAACCATCTCTTATTTACCGGGTTCAACCTCTCTATCGATACTGTTCAGATCGCTGCAGTACCCGCCCTCGAGTAAAAAATCTACCAGCCGCTCGATGGTCACACTGCTGACAGCATGCTCCATCTCGCAGGCATCCTTTTCCGCAGTCTCAAAATCTAGATTGAGCACCTCGGTCAGGAAACTGCTCAAAACCCGGTGACGGCGCCTCACCACCCGGCCGTAGTAAAGCCCCCGTTCGGTCAGCTTCACCGGACCGTAGCGTTCCTGGACGATCAGACCCTGTTCGCGCAGCTGGCTCAGGGCCTGGCTGACACTGGCCTTGGTCAGGTTCAGCCTTTCGGCGATATCGGTTACCCGTACCGTCTCCAGCCGGTTGGAAAGGTTCAAGATCTCCTCGAGATAATCTTGCATCGCAGCACTCAATGGCAGCGGACTCACCGCGATCAACTCCATATGTTAGGTTTGCCTAACTATTTATACACCACTGCCCCCCCCTTGTCAAGCGCCGGATAAAAATAAAGGCTGGATGAGCCACAAGACCGGGCACGGCTTGCAATCAGGGCTCTGCCGGATGCCCCGCTGCCGCTGTTTTGGGCCGCCGGCGCTGGGCAAAGGCAACCAGAAGGATGCCGCATTCGTATAGCAGGGTCAGCGGGATCGCCAGCATGATCTGTGAAAAAACATCCGGCGGGGTGAGCACCGCCGCAAGGATCAGGATGATCACGATGGCAAATTTGCGGTTCCGCCGCAAAAAATCAGCCTTGAGGATGCCGATGGCACCGAGGAACCAGAAGATCAATGGAATCTGGAAGACCAGGCCGAAAGCAAAGAGAAAGGAGGTGGCAAAGGAAAGATAGCGGGCGATGCTCCATTCTGCACCGATATCGGCGCTGGCAAAACTGAGGAAGAAATTCATGGCAAAGGGAAAGACGACAAAATAGGCAAATAGCAGCCCCAGGAGAAAGAGCAGGCAGATCCCCACAACCGGCAAAAAGGCGCCCTTTGTCGATTTTTTGGTGATGGTCATGATCACCGCCACCACCTGGTAAAGCAGCAGTGGCATCGTGATCAGTACGCCGCAGATCAGCGCCAGGCGCAGATTGGCCATGAAGGCCTCACCCGGCGTCAGGAAGATCAGATTCACCGGTGGTTCCAGATCGGCGGGGAGCGTATTCCAGGGGAACTGCTGCAAAAACAATTTGTAGAAATGAAAGATATCCGGGGTAAAGGTGGGCAAAAGCAGGATATTCCGGATCTGGTTGACAAAAAGGTAACAGAGAACCGCTCCCGACAAAACGATCAAGAAGATCCAGACCAGCCTTTTGCGCAGCCCCCCCAGCAGGCGGAGCCAGTTATTCTGTTCCATAGCCTCTCCCGACTAGCAGATTAGATTATTCCTTTTTCTCCTTTTCTCGCTGCTGCAATGCCTTCTGATATTTTTCTGCTGTTTGATAGAGTTCTTTTTCCGGAGCCTCGCTTTCCAGAACCAGCGCGAGCTGATCCAGGGCCGCCGGCACCTCTTCAAGGTACTCACCCAGCAAAAAAGCATAAGCGTAGCGATCCGGATTGGTCAAATTGGCGCTGTCAGAAAGTTCTTCAAAATATTCTTTCAGCCAGGCGGTCTCCCCGGCAATACTCTCCGGGGGCTGCTCCGATACCTTCATGAATTCAATCAGCCCGAGAGCAGCGTAGGGATCGTTTTTTTCCCGGAGCAGCTCCTGCAGAGCACCGATCTCTTCATCGATGAACCGATCATCCTCACCGAGATCGCTGTACAGATAGAGCAGCTGTAGCCGGTGTTCCGGATGATCCGGTTCCAGCTCGACCAGATCGCGGCTGTGCTGTTTCAGGGCTGCTTCGTAGCCCTTCACTTTTTCATCATCAACCTCATCGCCGGCCTTCTCGATCTGGATCAGCAGGCGGTAATTCTTGCAGAGCTCGCTGAGCACACCCGCTGCGGCCCCGTATTCGGCAATATACTGCTCCAGCCTTTCAACCTCACCCGAACAGTAGCTGCGATACTCTTCCATATCGAACTGCTTCTCCGGGGGAGCGGTGCTGCCCTGACCGCGGTTCAGCAGGTGTCCGGCATAGGCCGCAATGGCCGACAGAGCCATCGCCACGGCCAGTATTGCAGCTATGATTGCCGCCCAGCGCTGTCTCCGGTCCTTTTTTTTGCTCCTGCTTTTATTATCAGACAAATTATCCCTCTTCCCGGCGTGATCCGCCCAGATATCGCTTGGTTTCAGCAGCGAAGGTAATTATACAACTTAATGATGACTCCTTCAAGAAGAACGTCGGCCAGCTCATTCAACCGGCCCGGGCAGGCTTTCCTCCCCGGCGAAGCGAACCAGCAGGCGGCCGCAATTTTCACAGTAGACCACCGCCTGGGGATCATAAAGAAAACCCCGCTGAGCCGATGAAATAAAAACCCGGCACCCCTGGCAGATATCGTTGATCACGCGGGCCACCCCGCGGCCCTGATACCGTTCAGAAATATTCCGGTAAAGCTGCAGCCGTTTCGGTTCAATCTGCTCGACAAGCAGCCCGCGCCGCTCTTCCAGCTTTTTCAGCTGCCCTCCGAGGCGAGCCAGCTCTTCGTCAAGCAGCTGCTGCCGCTTCTGCATCTCTGCGGCGGCTACATCTTTCCGGCCGGCCAGATCCCCGATCAGCTCTTCCTGCTTCTCCATCGATTCCATCAACCCGAGCAGATTATCCTCCAGGGTGAGCTGCTTCTGCTTGACCGAACGCAGCTTGACCTCCATCTGCTCGAGCTCTTTCACATTCTTTGTTTCACCGCTGTAGAGCCTTTGGTGCAGCTCGCCATGTTCGGCGGTGATCGTCTCCAGATCAAGCTCTCCCCTTCTCAATTTCTTCTGCTGCTCCCTGAGAGCCTGCTCTGCCCGGTTCAGCTCCTGTTCAATCTGCTCCAGGTTTCCTGCAGCTTCCCTTGCTTCCAGATGAAAAGGGTTCTCTTCAAGTTTCTCCACAAGTACGCCGATGGCCAGATCGAGCTCCTGCAATTCCCACAAACATTTCAACGACAAAGATTTCACCTCTTTCGACAGCTGCCCTGAAAAAAACTTCACCCCCCTACAGGTACCGCCACCGGGGCGGCTGCGCTGCCGCAGCGGCCACAGCGGTCTTCAGACCGGCCTCGCGGAGGGAGGCGCGCAGATAATCTACCAGGTAATCAACAACGGGCTGCTCCGTCCCGC
>JAAZPS010000014.1 GCA_012797095.1 Bacillota bacterium
ATATCCTCGGCCAGCTGGGCGATCATCCGGCCCGACTGGTCGGAACTGGTACCCGGATCGAACGGGATGATCATTGTGATATTCTTTGCTGGAAAATCTGCAACATCCCCACTATCACCACATCCGGTCATCAATACACCGATCAACAATGCAACAACAACGATGATACTAATTCTTTGCTTGCTCAACATCTGGGTCCCTCCTAATTTTGTCTGATCTGGATTGCCTGATTGACCCCGCGATTACCCCTTGAGGCGCCACCTCCCTGAGATTATTTGCGCGCTATACTGGCCAGACCTTTTGCCAGAACGGGCCAGATCAGGAACAGCACGGTCAACGCCAGCACTGTCCCGCTGATCGGTCTGGTAAAGAAATCCAGCAGATTGCCCTTGTTCACGATGAGCGCCGCTCTCAGATTCTGTTCTATGATCGGGCTCAGCACTATCCCCAGCACCAGCGGGATCATCGGCACCCCCAAATTGGACAAGAGATATCCGGCGATCCCGAATGCAACCATAACCCCCACATCGAAGATGCTGTTCCTTGGTGAATATGAGCCGATGATGCAAAGACTGGCGATAACCGGCAACAGATATTTCAAGGGGACGTTCGATATCCTGGCGATATATTTTGCACAACCCAACCCGATCAGGAGCATGACGATATTGCCCAGGATCAAGCTGGCATAGATTCCCTCAACGATATCCGGATGTTTCACGAAAAGCGTTGGCCCGGGGGTCAGGCCGTGCATCAGAAATGTGCCAAACATGATCGCAACTGCGGCATCACCGGGAATGCCCAGTGACAGCAGCGGGATCAACGCTCCCCCTGTGACCGCATTATTGGCGCATTCCGAGGCCGCCACCCCCTCCTTGATCCCGGTACCAAATTCCAATTTCTTGTTCAACCGGCTTGCGGTGTCGTATGATAAAAATGAGGCGATGGGACCGCCGGCACCGGGCAGAGCTCCGATAAGGGTCCCGATGGTCGAGCCGATCAGCGTTATGCCGGAGATATCTTTAAGATCTTTCCATGTGGGGATCACCCTGGTGACCTTCTTCAGGAGATGGTGCCCCTCTTTCTGCTTGCCGGCCTGGATCAGCAGCTCCCGGAACCCGAATATCCCGATCATCATGGGGATGAACTCGAATCCGGTCAAAAGGTTTGTATTTCCGAAAGTGAACCTGGGGATCGAAGTGATCGGATCAAGACCGATGGTCGGAATAAGCAAGCCGATCAATGCAGCCATGATTCCCTTGCCGATATTGTTTCTGGATAAGCCCGCCACGATACTCAGGCCCATAACCCCAACGGCAAAATATTCCTGCGGGCCGAACCTCAGCGCAAACTGTCCGATCAGCGGTGCCGCCACGATCAACGCTACTGCCGAGATGATCCCCCCGGCAAAGGAGCTGATCGTGACAATCCCCAGGGCCTTGCCCGCTTCACCTTTGAGGGCCATCCTGTTTCCATCCACGGCGGTCAACATTGCTGCGGGCGTTCCGGGCACATTGATCAGAATTGCCGTGATCGAGCCGCCATAGACCGCTCCGCAATACATCCCCATCAGCATGGCCAGGCCCGGAACCGGCTCAAGGACATAGGTGAAGGAGATGATCAGGGCTAGCCCCATCGGTACGGTCAAACCCGGCATCGCCCCGATAGCAATTCCCAGGGCAGTGCCGCCGATAAGCAGTGAGATCGTTAAAGGATCTGATATTATTTGCAGCAGGGCGCTCATCTAAAATCCTCCTAGAAATGTTGGTAGCGACACGCCAAAAAAGTATTTGAAGACCACCCCGATGATGACACTCAGGATTGCCGGAAACAGGATATATTGCCAGATCTTTCTTTCCCCGAAGAGATAGAGCAAAAAGGCAACATAGAGGGTGTTTGATAGATAAAACCCCAGATATCTGATCAGGAGCACATAGAGCACCGCCCCCAGGATGGTGGCCAGAGCCTCCTTGCCGACAGCAATAAAGGGTCCGGAGAGCTCCTTGCGGTTGATGATCGGGCCAAGCAATGTTCCCGCCGCCATAACCAGCAGAGGTACCGCCAGCAGGAGCGGATATGAACTGGCCTTGAACAACCCCGCCCTTGCCGCACTGGGCATGACCGAGGAATAATAGATGATCAATAGGCTGACGATACCGAGCCCCAACCCCAGTTGAAAATCGGGATATTCCCAAACCTTTGCTCTTTTCTTTGTCATCCTGATGCCCCCTGACCTGTAATTGAGTGGTGCTCCGAGGAGCCGGGTAGGAACCGGCTATCGCAGCAGCTGTCCGGCAACAACGATCTTCTGAATCTCGGTGGTCCCCTCGTAAATTTCGGTGATCTTGGCATCCCGCATCAGCCGCTCGACCCCGTTTTCACGGATATAGCCGTAACCGCCATATACCTGAACGGCCTTGCTGCTCTGCTTCATCGCTGTTTCCGAGGCATAGTACTTGGCCATCGCCGCTGCCTCGGTGATCCGTTGACCCTGATCCTTCAGCCATGCTGCATGGTACGTCAACATCCGGGCAGCCTTGATCTCCGTGGCCATCTCGGCCAGGATGAACTGGATCGCCTGAAAAGCAGAGAGCGGCCGGTTGAACTGCTGCCGCATTCTGGCATACTCCCGGGCCTGATCGAAAGCACTCTGGGCTATGCCCAGCGCCTGGGCGGCAATGGCGACGCGGCCGCCGTCAAGGGAATGCAGCGCAATTTTGAAGCCCTCTCCGATCTTGCCTAGAAGATTCTCCCGGGGAACGCGAACATTGTCAAAGGTCAATGATGCTGTCTTTGCCGCACGGATCCCCATCTTTTCCTCCTGCCTGCCCACACTGAAGCCCGGTGAGGCGGTCTCCACGATGAATGCGCTGATCCCCCTGGTGCCGGCGGTTTTATCGGTCATCGCCATCACGATGCACAGATCGGCCAATCCGGAGTTGGAGATAAATATCTTGGAACCGTTCAGCAGCCAGTGGTCACCATCGGGCACGGCGGTGGTTTCAATGGCTGCGGCATCCGAGCCGGCATTGGGTTCGGTTAACCCGAAGGAGCCGATCATCTCCCCCCCGGCCAATCGGGGCAGATATCTCTGTTTCTGTTCTTCTGTACCCCAGTTCAGGATCGGTTCCGTCCCCAGCGAGACATGAGTCTCCACGGTTACCCCCGTGGAGGCACAGGCACGACTCAGCTCTTCAACAGCTAAAATATAGCTCAGAAAGTCCCCTCCGCCCCCGCCGTATGCTTCGGGTACAGATATCCCGAAGAGTCCCATCTCCGCAATTTTCCCGATCAGCTCCGCCGGTATTTCCCCGAGCCGATCCATCTCCGCAGCGATGGGAGCAACCTCTTTTTCAGCAAACTCCCGTACCATTTGCCTGATCATCGCTTGCTCTTCGGTTAGATCGAAATCCACAGCAACCTCTCCTTTGGCAGCCCGGTTCAGGGGGCCTTTTTTTCAAGTTAACAAATTTCTGCTACAGCAAAGCAACCAGATCATAACCGGCCTTCAGGGCCTCCAGGTTGATCCTGAGCACCTTTGGCGGAAGGAGCCCCGCCAAGACATCGGCCAGATCATTCCGATCGAAAAATGGGATAACGCCGCTGAGAGCGCCGAGCAAGACCATATTGGTCATGATGAGCCCACCCAGTTCGCGTGCCTTCTCCGAAGCGTTGATCAGGTAGCCGTTTGCCGAACGCCGGCGCAGCTCTTCCGATATCTCCCCCTCGGGCGGGTACCGATCCAGCCCCATATTGCAGAGCACCGTCGGGACGGCTTCGGAATTGACAATGTAACAGCCCTCCGGAGCAAGCCTGTCGAGATGCCGCAGTGCCTCGACCAGCTCGAAGCCGAGGATGACATCTGCCGCCCCTGCAGGTACAGTCGGGGAGAAGATCGTATCTTCGGATAAGCGCAGATGAGAGACCACCGATCCCCCGCGCTGGGCCGCTCCGATCGTCTCGGTGCCGATCACATTGAGCCCTTTATCCATGGCGTAATTGGCAATCGCTACCGAGGCCAGCAGATTGCCCTGACCGCCGACACCGCAGATAACAAGATCCATTTTCATATTGTTATTATTGCTCCTCTCCGGCAGAGATCTGCGCATAAACCGCAATGAACGCAGCTTTTCTGATCGATGGCGACCCTGTTTTCATCCTCAAGGTAGTACAGGGCAGGGCAGCCCAGATCGTTGATGCAGATCTTGCAGCCGTTGCAGCGTTCCGGGAGCATCTTTACCTCACGCTTGTTGAAATAGGGCTGCCCACCCCTGCGGGTACGCAAAAGATGGCAGGGCGCCCTGGAGATTACCAGGGAAACACCCTCTTCCTTGATCGCCTGATCGAGCACTTTTTTACTTTCGTCCAAAAGATAGGGGTTGATTATCCGCGTTTTCACGCCCAGCGCTTCGCCGATCTTTTCCGGAGAAAGGGCCGGGGCGCTTTCCCCGTGGATATTCTCTCCGCTGCCGGGGTGCGGCTGAAAACCGGTCATGGCGGTGGTGCGATTGTCACAGAGGACCACGGTGATCCTGGATCGGTTGGCAACAGCATTGACCAGTCCGAGCAGCCCGTTGTGAAAAAATGTAGAGTCCCCGATAACGGCCACGACTGGGCGCTCGATCCCGGTTCGGGCAATCCCCGAAGCCACGGGGATGGAGGAGCCCATGCAAAAGATGGTCGACTGCAGCTCCATGGGGGGAAAACTGCCGGCATCGTAACAACCGATATCACCGGTGACGATGGCCTTATTCTTCCGGGAAACCTGTTTAAGAGCGCTCAGTAAGCCCCGGTGACTGCAGCCAATACATTGGGTCCGCGTGCGCACGGGAACCTCCACCGCGGAGGGCTTAGCCACAGCGGCGGGGCGCTCGATCAACCCCAGCCTGGCAGCGGCGGCGATAACCCCTTCTGCGGTCAGCTCTCCCTCTCCGGGCAAAAATCCGTCCCGGCCCAGGATCTTCACCGCGAGCCCCTCCTCGCTGCAGATGCCGCGGAGCAGCCCGGCCACCACCGGTTCGATCTCCTCGAACACCACCACCTTGTCCAGGCCTTTCAGGAAAGTGAGAACCTTCTGCCTGGGCAGCGGCAATGTGCCCAACTTCAGAATGGGAAATTTACGCTGCAGTATGGCCTCGGCTTCCTTGATATAGCTGTACCCGATCCCGCATCCGACAAAACCGATCCGCCCCGCGCCGTCCTCGATCGAATTGAAGATGCTCTCTTCGGCGTATCTGGTGAAGCGTTCCTGTTTGCGGTTCAGCAGGGCATGCCGCCACAGCGGCCGCATCTTCCCTCCGGCCCGGGGCTCGTTGACAGCACTCATCACAAAACGTGAACGGTCATCGACAAATTCCGGGATCCGCGCCAGCTGCTTCTGCCCGGAAAGCTGAATAACGGAACGGGAGTGACAGATTCGCATCACCGGGCGGAGGATACAGCTTGAACCTGTCTCCTCGGAGAAGGCAAAGGCCTCCTTGACCATCTCCTTCGCCTCGGCGGGTGTTGCCGGATCAAAGACCGGGAGGTGACCATAGGTGTGGAGTAAAATACGCGTATCTTCCTCATTCTGCGAAGAATTGGCCCCCGGATCATCGGCCGAGACAAGCACCATCCCTCCGCGGACACCGGTAAAATTCAGGTGCATGATAAAATCTGCGGCAAAATTGGTCCCGTTATGCTTCATCACTGCCAGGGAGCGCAGGTTGCACAGGGAAGCGCCCATCGCCATCTCCAGGGCAACCTTTTCATTTACCGACCATTCCACATAGATCTCTTCACCATGGAGACATTCCTCGACAATTTCCGTGGCCGGTGTTCCGGGATAGCCGGTGACAAAAGATACTCCTGCCTCAAGAGCTCCAGCGGCGATTGCCTTGTTACCCATGATATAGTCTTTTTTCATTTTCCCCATCCTTATTTCAATCAATGAACTGCAGTTTCGTTAAATAATTAAATTTGCCCGATTCTTAATCTTCACCCGGCCATCGCTCAGCGGGCAGGCGCCATATTCAGCTGCTGTGTTTCATACTGCAAAACAGTGTTTTATTGCTATATAATAATTCGCCTTTATTTTGATTTTCCCTGCCCCAATCGATCTACCAACTTATGCCACGCCCGGGGAAAAGCCCGGCCAGCCCTACGGACCGTTCCAGCCCAGCTCGGCCGAGACCCGTACTGTTGTTTTTTTAAGCTCTTCGATAAAGAAAGGAAGCCGTTCCTCGGAAAAAGTCGCGGACAATCCGCTTACACTGATCGCGGCAACCACCTTTCCGGTGAAATCCCTGACCGGTGCAGCGACGCAGCGCAATCCGACCTGGATCTCCTCGTCATCCAGGGCATAGCCCTCCTCGCGAATCCTGGCGAGAGCATCGAACAGGGCCGCCGGCTGAGCGATCGTGTTCTCTGTAATTCTGACCATCCCCTCTTTTTCAACAAGTGCAGTCACCCTTTCCGGGGGCATGTCGCTGAGCAATACCTTGCCCACAGCGGTGCAGTACAGCGGCAGCCGCAGCCCGATTTGCGATGGTTGTACCACAACGGCGCTCGGGCCCTCCACCTTGTTTACGTACAGGGCCTTCCCGCTGTCATGGACGACCAGATGAACCGTCTGCTGGGTAACCTTGACCAGCTCCTTGAGGTGGGGAAAACTGGCCTCGTAAAAATCCAATCCCTGGATCGCCCGGGAGCCCAGTTCAAATAAACCGAATCCCAACCGGTAGGTCCCGGTTTTGGGATCGCGGCGAAGCCATTTCAGCTGTTCAAGGGTATCTAGAATGCGAAAGACCGTACTTTTGTGCAGGCCCGTCTGCCTCGTGATGTCCATCAGCGACTGCACCGGTTCTTTCCGGGTGAAACAGTTCAATACCCTGGCCATCCGCCCGATAACCCTGATCGAGTAATCCGGTTTGCTCTCCACGAAACGCCACCTCCCTTTCCACTCCATGAAATGCCGTCTTGTTTTCTACCAGCTGATCATTTCCCCATCGCCTGCCCTGTTCCCTGCCGGGAGAGCTCCGGCGGCCGGATCAACTGCTTTCACCCTCCAGGCCGGCGAGCCTCCGGGCCAGCATCTTTTTGTGAGCCAGATCGGCCTGGCGGGCGATGACGACTCGCTGGGCCTGGGGCGAACCGGCCCCATGCATCGACTCGGTCAGGTAGGCCGCTGCTGCCGGTCCCAGGGTCAGGTTTTCCACCAGACGCAGCATCTTCAGCCGGCAGGTGCTCTCGACGCCGGCAATACCCTGAAAATATTTGCGCAGCAGCGGTCCGAGCTGCGGATGTTCCAGATCTGCCAGGGAGGGCATGGTTGCCATCAACCCCCCGGCAATATCTTCGGCCAGCCTGGCGATCTCGTAGGGAAAACGGGTCACGTTGAGCTTGCAGACGTTGGCCAGCAGCAGATCGATCAGATAAGCACCGGAAGAAGAGGCCCGCCCCCTGGCGGAGCAGGCGATACCGCAGCAGAAAAGGGTCTCGTTCAGATGAACCATCTCGACCAGCTTGTCCCTGATATGCGCCGCTTTATCGACACCCTGAAGCTCCGCCAGCGCCGCTGCCGCCCCGATGAGGACGTCGCCAACCCCGGCCTTGCAGCCGCCGTAGCTCTGGCGATGGTAGCCGGCGAAGCGCTCCACCAGGCGCCCGGTATAGCGATGTTCCCTGCAGATGAAGACCCGCTCCCAGGGAACGAAAAGATCATCAAAGATGATCAGGGATTCCTGACCCCCGAAATCGCGATTGCCGATATCGGCGCGGTGAATCTCCTGTTTGCGGGTGTCTGAAGGCTGCCG
This sequence comes from Bacillota bacterium, assembly GCA_012797095.1. Taxonomy (GTDB): domain Bacteria; phylum Bacillota; class Dethiobacteria; order DTU022; family DTU022; genus JAAZPQ01. Next base: position 7,791 of record JAAZPS010000014.1, read on the forward strand.
GCCGAGGATATAGAGCAGCCCCGGTGCATCGGCCTGCACGGCGAAGGAGACCGCGTAATCCTTATCTTCCTCCCTCATCGCCAGGGTGGGCATAACGATAATGTACTGCGAATTCAGCGCTCCGGTCTGGTGACATTTCGCTCCCCTGACGGTGATCCCCTCGCTGTTTTCTCCGGTTATCCTCAGATAGAGATCGGGATCAGCCTGCTCGTGAGGGCGCTTGCTTCGATCACCTTTGGGATCGGTCATCGCTCCACCGCAGACAGCATTTTCATCCTGAACCTGCTGCAAAAATTTGTTGAAACGGTGGTGGTAAGGTATCCCCAGATCCTGCTCCATCTCGAAAGTGGTGATCTCCAGCGCATTGAGAGCATCCAGACCCACGCAGCGCTGAAAACAGGTCCCCGTCCGCTGCCCCAGGAGACGCTGCAGCCTCACTTTGTTCATCAGGTCTTCCGTGGAGCGGTGGATATGGGTAAAACGGTTGATGGGTCGGCCACTCAGATGAGATCGGGCAAAGATCAGCTCTTTGTATTGCTCCTGCCGCTCCAGTGCAAAGGTCTGCGCCACCGCATTGGTGCTCGGCCGGACCAGGGGGTGTGCCATCGGATCGGCCACCGCAGCACCTTGAATATAGACCTTGCGGCGCAGCTTTTCTAGACTTTCCCGGTAGCTGTTGCTGCTCATGATCATCCACTCCTCCGTAAATATTGGCTCGAATCAGCGGTTCGGTGAGTATTGCGATCGACCCAACAGAATATAGAGCCTGAAAACCAGCTGCGTCCGATCCCGCCCGCCCAACCAGAACTTTTCCCGACGGATCCGGCCGATCCGGAGAATCACCCGACCGGCCTGCCGGAGGCAGTCGTCCTTTGAGTTTTGTTTCATAAAACC
>JAAZPS010000140.1 GCA_012797095.1 Bacillota bacterium
GTAACAGTAAATAATATCTTAACAGATTTGTTCTTCTGCTGCAATCATCAGGTAGGGGCGCAAAGGTTGTTAAAACCGGTAAAAAGCCGGATTATCTTGACATTGTTAATTTTTTTGGGGTATACTTTTTTATATTCTAACACAAAAGTGGGAAAGGGAAGTATATGAAAAGGACATATCAACCCAAGCGCAGAAGAAGGAAACGGAAACACGGATTTCTGAAGAGAATGAGCACCACAGCGGGACGGGCAGTGATCAAGAGAAGAAGGCGGCGGATGCGCCGGAAGATCAGCGCATAAAAGTAGGCGGATGCAGTTAGGGCGATTGAAAAAAAACTGGGAATTCAGGAGGGTGTACCGGCGTGGTAAAGCGCTGGTTTCAAATAGAATCGTTCTTTATTTTTTTCCCAATGGAACCGCCGGCAGCAGGATAGGATTCTCTATCAGCAAGAAAGTCGGCAAAAGCGTCCAAAGAAACAGGGTCAAAAGAATCTACCGAGAGGCGCTGTCAAGTCTCTATCCTGAAATGAGAGCAGGTTACGATCTGGTGGTTGTCGCTCGTAAAGGGGCTGTCGGGGCTACCTTCAAGCAGGCCCGGGAGGAGCTGTCCGTATTGTGCCGCAGGGGAAAACTGGCAAAGAGAGCAAAAAGGTGAAAGGGAATGCGGTCAAGATATCGCTGGCTGCGATCAAGATCTATCAAAGGTACCTTTCACCGCTTAAACCTGCCACCTGTAGATTTTATCCTACATGTTCACAGTATTCTTATGATGCAATCAAAAAATACGGGGCGATCCGGGGGAGTATGCTCGGGTTAAAGAGGCTCCTTAAATGCCATCCCTTTCATCCGGGCGGCTATGACCCGGTGAATTAGGCTCGGCAGGAAAGTGTGGGGATAACAAGAGATGATCGATAGTATTGCCGGCTTTTTCGGGGTGATTTTGAATTATATCTATCTGCTGATCCCGAACTTCGGGGCAGCGATCGTGATCTTTGCCGTTCTTATCAAAGCGATCACCTTTCCCTTGAACCAGAAACAGCTGCAATCGAGCAAAAGGATGCAGGAACTTAACCCGGAGATGAAGCGGATCCAGGAAAAATACAAGAACGACAAAGAGAAACAGAACCAGGCGATGATGGAATTCATGCAGAAAAACAAGATCAACCCCATGGCCGGCTGCCTCCCCCTGCTGGTTCAGCTGCCGATCCTGTACGGAATATTTCGCTTGCTCAGGAGTACGGAAATGTTTTTGGGAGGATCGATCAATACATTTTTGATTCCATCTCTTCAGTTTATCGACCTGAGCATTTCACCGAGCTCATTTCAGGGAGATATGACCCAGCAGATTATCTACTATGTATTCCCGATCCTGTCCGGGGTTACCACCTATCTTTACCAGAAAATAGCGATCACCGATCCCAGTCAAAAGATGATGCTTTACATGATGCCGGCGATGTTTGTATTTTTCAGTTTCGGTTTTCCGGCCGGACTGATTATCTACTGGATCACCAACAATCTTTTAACCATGGGGCAGCATCAGCTTATTCTGAAGGCGGATCAAAAAGATGATGGTGAAGCGAAAAGAGAGCTGGAGCCGACCGGAGGGGGAAAGAGAAAATCGGCAAAAGGAAAAAAAGGAGCGAAGGGAGAGCAATGAACCCTGTTGAAACAACCGGGCGCACGGTCAAGGAGGCTGTCGAAAAGGCGATCTTGGAGCTCGGGATAAAAGAGAATAATGCAGCGGTGGAGGTTATTACCGAACCGGCCCAGGGTCTGTTCAGTTTTATCAGCTCCCGGGTGGCGCGGGTAAAAGTAAAACCACTTCTTCAGCCGGCGGATTATCTCGAAAAATTGTTGGGCGAAATAATCGAACAGATCGGATTGAAGATCGAGATGGCGGTGAGGGAAGACGGGGAGAAAATAGAGGTCTCCATCTCCGGACGAAAGGTGGGCGCACTGATCGGTAGACGGGGAAAGACGCTAAATGATCTTCAATTCCTGAGCAATACGATCATGCGACGGCAGTTCGAGCAACTGGGAAAGATGATCATCATTGATGTTGAAAACTATCGTGCACGGCGCGAAAAAACTCTGAACAAGCTCGCCAAAAGTATCGCCCGGCGGGTAGATCATGATGGGTTGGAGCAGGTTCTTGAACCGATGACCCCGCAGGAGAGAAGGATCATCCACCTGGCACTGCAGGATTACGCCGGTGTGACGACCTACAGCTTGGGTGAGGAGCCCTACCGCAAGGTGGTCATTGCTCCTCGATAGAAAAACCTGACGGCCGCTCTCCTCGATGGGGAGCGGTTTTTTATATGAAAGGGGTGGCCTCAGGTGATAGTTGATGAGACCATCGCTGCCATCAGCACCCCCCTGGGGGAGGGCGGCATCGGCATAGTCAGGATCAGCGGCAAGGAAGCCTTCAGCATCGGGCAAAAGATATTTTCACCCCGCA
>JAAZPS010000141.1 GCA_012797095.1 Bacillota bacterium
CCTGGAGCACGGCTTTGCCCTGAAACGGACCAGCTCCGGTTTTGTGACCATCCCCCTGCTGGAAGGCGAGGAGATCAGCGAGGAGGAGTACAACAAGCTGGAGCAGCCGGTCAAGGATGAACTGGAGAAAAAATCGACGGCGGTGCAGCTGAAGGCGATGGAGATCACGCGCCGGATCCAGTCTGCGGACCGGGCGCTCAAGGAAAAATTCAAGGAGCTCGATCAGAAGATCGCCATCGCCGCGACGGGCCATCTTTTCAACGAGCTCATCGAAAGATACAGCGGCTTCTCCAAGGTGCAGCGCTACCTGGTTGCGCTGCGGGAGGATGTTCTCTCCAGCCTCGACGAATTTCGCGCGGACAAGGAGGAGCAGCCCTTTCCCTTCCCCTGGATGCTCAGCCAGAGCACGGAGCAGGCCGCCCTGCGCTACAGGATCAACCTGATCGTCGATCACCGGGAGACCCTGGGGGCCCCGGTGGTCTACGAGACCAATCCCTCCTACTACAATCTGCTCGGGCGGCTGGAATACGAGAACCGTTTTGGCGCCGTTGTCACCGACTTCACCATGCTCCGGGGAGGGGCCTTCCACCGGGCCAACGGCGGTTACCTGATCCTGCAGGCCAACGATATCCTCACGGGGATCCAGTCGTGGGAGGTGCTGAAGCGGGCGCTGAAGAACAGGGAGATCCGCATCGAAGCCCTCGGCGAGCAGTACGCCCTGACCACCTTCTCAACCCTGCGTCCGCAACCGATCCCTTTGCAGATCAAGGTGATCATGATCGGCAATCCCATGCTCTACCAGATGCTCTACTATTACGATGAAGATTTCCGCAAACTTTTCAAGATCAAGGCGGACTTTGATGTCGAGATGGATAAGCACGATCGGAACGTGGCCAAGATGGCCGGTTTTATTGCCTATCACTGCAGCCAGGAGCGGCTGCGCCACTTTGATCGCGCCGCCGTCGCCAAGATCGTGGAATACAGCGCCCGCCTGGCCGAGCATCAGGAGAAGCTGAGCACCCGGTTCAACGATATCGTCGAGCTGCTTTACGAGGCCGATACCTGGGCCGGGCTCGCCGGAAGCAGCATCACCGGGGCCTCCCACGTGGAGAAAGCGCTGGCGGAAAAGATCTACCGCTCCAACAAGTACGAGCAGAAGATCCAGGAGGCAGTGGAGGAAGGGCAGATTCTTCTGGATCTGGAGGGCTCCCGGACCGGTCAGGTCAACGCCCTCACGGTGATCAATCTCGGCGATTACCAGTTCGGCCGCCCGGCCAAGGTGACCGCCTCGGTTCACCCCGGGCGGCGGGGTATCGTCAACATTGAACGGGAAAGCAAGCTCAGCGGCAAGATCCACGACAAGGGGATCCTCATCCTGAGCGGTTATCTTGGCCGCCGCTACGGCAGCAAGGTGCCGCTCAATCTCTCGGCCAGCCTCTGCTTCGAGCAATCCTACAGCGGCGTTGACGGAGACAGCGCCTCGGCGGCGGAGCTCTTTGCCCTCCTTTCGAGCATCTCCGGCATGCCGCTGAAGCAGGGTCTGGCGGTGACCGGATCGATCAATCAGAGCGGTGAGCTTCAGCCCATCGGCGGGGTTAACAGCAAGATCGAGGGATTTTTCAAAGCCTGCCAGAATAAAGGGCTTACCGGTAAGCAGGGTGTGATCATCCCCGCAGGCAACCGGAAGAACTTGATGTTATGCGACGAGATCGCCGCCGCCGTTGCCGCCGGTACATTTCACCTTTACACTATCACCACCGCCGATGAGGGGCTTTCGCTGCTCACCGGAATAGAAGCGGGAGCGGAGCAGCCGGACGGCACCTTCCCGCCGGGGACGGTCAACGAGGCGGTGGTGAAGCAGCTGCGCCGGTTCGGCGAAGCGCTGCGCCGCCAGAAAGGGCCGGAGGAAGGCGATGAGCACAAGGGCGAATAGAGCGGGGCCGGAGCGTGAAATAGCTGCGCCGTACAGCGGTTATGCGGCGATCTACGATCGGATCATGGTCGGGGTCGATTACGAAGGCTGGGTTGATTATGTCGAAGCGCTGCTGCAACCGTACGGCTGCAAGCCCACAGCAGTGCTCGATCTGGCCTGCGGTACCGGCAGCTCCACCCTGCCCTTTGCCGCACGCGGTTACCGGGTCAGCGGGATCGATCTATCCGGGCCCATGCTGGAGCTGGCCCAGGCCAAGGCGGCGGCGGCAGCGCTGCCGGTTGAATTTCACCGGATGGATCTGCGGGCTCTCGAACTGACGCAGCGCTTCGACCTGGCGGTGCTGTTTCAGGACGGGTTGAACTACCTCCTCACCGATGAAGAGCTTCTTCAGGCCTTCACCGGGGTCCGCGATCTTCTGCTTCCCGGGGGCTTTTTTATCTTCGATCTGACCCGTCCCTCGCTGAGAAACAGCAGCGAGCAGCCCTCGGTCTACTGGTACGAGGAGGAAGGGTTTACCCTGGTCTGGGAGAGCCGCTACCACCGGGAGACGGCGACCTGGGCACTTTTCTTGACCGTATTCATCAGCGAAACTGGAGGGCTCTACCGCAAATACCGGGAGCAGCACCGGGAGAAGGATCATCTCCCGGAAACGGTGGAAAAGCTGCTGGCCGAGGCAGGCCTGACCCTGCTAGGGGTACACCCGACTTACCGGCTGGACCCTGCCAGGGATGGCGAGGCCAAGCTGACCTTTGTCGCCCGGCGCGGCTAGGCGGTCCGGAGAAAGTTCGCTTCTTTTAAAAAAGCCTGCTTGCAGCAGGCCGCCTGTACTCCGCCCCCGTTCAAGTTTCTTCCTCGGGGGTGTTGTTGTTCCGCGCCAGGTAGTAATCGACCAGCAGCACCTTGAAGATGGCGCTCAAGGGTACCGCCAGAACGATCCCGGTTACCCCGCCCAGCTGCCCCCCGATCATGATCACAGCGATCACTGTCAGCGGACTCAGATCGACCGCTTTGCCGAGAAAGATGGGGGTGAAGACAAAGCCGTCGAGAGCCTGCACCACCAGGTAGACGACGAGCACGAGAAAGAAATTCGGGGCCCCGGGTAGAAAGGTGAGCAGCAGCGCCGGCACCGCCGCCAGGACCGGCCCGATATAGAGGATGATATTGAGGATACCTGCCAGGGCGCCGAGCATCAGGGCAAAGGGCAGCCCCAGGACGGCCAGCCCTCCCCCGGTAAGCAGGCCGACGAAAAGAGATTTCAGCAGAGTACCCCGGATGAATGCACCGACCTTCTGATCGATGATCCCGAGAATACGGCCTACATTTTTCTTGTAGATCTGCGGCGCCAGCAGGGTCAGCCGTGATTTGGCCTTCTCCAGATCCTGCACCAGATAAAAGACGAGGAAGACCAGCATCAGGGCAATCCAGGTTTTGGAGACCAGGGCCACCGAGAAGTTGGCCAGATATTTCAGGATCTGCTGGCCCATGCGGGGCGCCTCCCTGGCAAAATCGGTGTAGTAGTCGGCGAGAAGATCGGCCAGGCTCAGATCGAAACGCTGTTCGAACCTTTCCAGAAAGCCGAAAATATTGTCGGCGCTGTCAAAGAAGCCGTTAGAGAAAAGAGTGGTCAGCTGGGAAAGTTCACCGTAGATCCCTGGAATGAGAAAATAGAAAAAGATGAACATGACCAGAAGGACGATCAAGACGGTGGTCACAGCGGCCAGCAGGGGTGGAAAGCGGTGGCGCACCAGAAAATTGACCAGGGGGATGAGCAGGTAGACGACCAGAAGAGCGATGATGAAGATGGCAATTATGGGCGCCAACTTGACGACAGTGAAGATCAAGATGCCCACAGCAGCAAAGGAGAGCGCAAGTTTCAGTGCAAAGAGCCAATCTTTATCCCTGATCAAACGACCGACCCCTTTTCCGGTAAGATGCCATATTTTCCTTCACTACTGCATTTTAACACGGGCCCGCCCAAAGATAAAGGGATCCCGGTCGGGGCAGCGCCTCCCGCGGGACAGATCGGGGGAGCGTGGGACAACAGGGACGTACCTTCCTGTCCCATCCTGAAGGGGAAAAAAGGCGGGGGAAATGGGGCAGCGCATCTTTTTGAGGTAAATCCGGGGCATGAGCGAGGCGGTAGCTGCTTATATATAAAGGAGTACCTCTGATAGGGAGGGATGGTGCTGAAAGCTCTTGGTGGAACGATGGCAGCGCTGGCGCTGCTGGCAGGGGGGCTGCTTCTGCTGCCGCCCCCGGAGGGGATCTCGGTAGGCGGTATCTTCACCTCACTCTGGCTACTGCTGGCAGGCCTTTCTGCTGCGGCCTTCGTCCGGGAGCTTTGGAGATTGCTGCAGCTGCGCCGGATCCGGAGCCGCTGGCGGAAAATGGCCGGGAAAAGGCGGCGGCCAGCGGCCCCAGTATCCCGGCTCACCTCCCTGCGGGAACGGGAGCGGCATCTAGATTGAATACTGTTTCCGGACCGATAATGATCCAGTTCACCGTGATCAGGTAATCTTTTCCCTCGACGGTCAATTTGCGTCGCTGCAGCAGGGCCGCGGTCAGCTCCGGCTCCAGCCCGGCGGTGGTGCTGCCGATGAGGGCGGCGGTGATCTCGCTTATTTGCCGCTTCAGCTCCAGCTGCACCAGCTGATCGATCATCTCCCCGGTGATGATAAGATCGATCGAACGGATCTTCTCTTCCGGGCGATCCGCCCACAGCGCTTCGCTGCGGGCGAGCCTTTCCGTGGTCTCGAAAAGCTCGACCTTCAGCTTCTCTCTCTGCCGGTATAGCTCTTCCATGTTTCTGATCTGATAGAGATGGATCAGCAGGGCACCGGCGATCAGCCCTAGAAAAAGGAGACCCCAGCCCCGGCCCACCCTAGCGCCTGAGGCCCAGGGAGAGGATCAGCAGGTGGCCCAGGTGCGCCCCCAGAAAAGCGCTGCCGACGATCAGGAGCTGCCGGATCAGGTTAAAAAATTGCTTGTCAAGAACGCCGGCTTCAAAGGTCCTAATCACCCCGAAGGTGCCCCCCAGGGCCGCGACCAGGGCCCATATCTTCAGCTCCCCGGAGAGCTCGAGTGCAGTTTTCAGGGGAGGACGCCTGAGCAGCAGTGCCCCCAGCGATCCGAGAAGACTGCCGCCGAGGTTCACGCCAAGGGCGATAAAGAAGGTCAGCACAAGGGTCACCAGAAAGCGTTCTCGCTCCATGATCGAGCCCCCCTCAGCAAATTAATATGACCCGGAGAGGAAATAGTTGCCGGGAAGGAGAAATAAGTTGGTCAGGACGGATTGCCAAACGGAGCGTGAAAAATTGTCGAAACAGAACTTTGTCCACCTGCACTGCCATACCGAATACAGCCTGCTCGACGGGGCCGCCCGGATCGGGGAACTGGTCCGGCGGGCGGCCGACCTGGAGATGCCCGCGGTGGCGATCACCGATCACGGGGCCATGTTCGGGGTGGTCGATTTCTACCGCGAGGCCAGGCAGGCCGGGGTAAAACCGTTGATCGGCTGCGAGGTCTACGTGGCGCCACGATCGCGTCACCAGAAAGAACCGAGATTGGACGATCACCAGTATCACCTGACCCTGCTGGCCAGGGACCAGACCGGCTACCGCAACCTGATGCGGATCGTCTCCGCCGGCTATCTCGAGGGATTTTATTACAAGCCGCGGGTCGATCAGGAGATCCTTGCCGAAAACAGCGCCGGGCTGATCGCGATGAGCGGCTGCCTCGCCGGGGAGATCCCCTCCTTGCTGAAAAGGGGCAAGGAGAAGGAGGCCCGCCGCCTGGCCGGCTGCTACCGGGAGATCTTCGGCCCGGAAAATTATTACCTCGAGCTGATGGACCACCGCCTGCCGGAGCAGCAGCCGGTCAACCGGGCCCTTTGCACCATCGCCCGGGAGATCGAGAGCGGGCTGGTCGCGACAAACGATATCCACTACCTTTCCCGCGAGGATGCCGTCATTCACGATATCCTGCTCTGTATCCAGACGGGGAAGACGATTCACGATACAGACCGCATGAAATTCGAAACCGATGAATTCTATTTCAAGAGCGCCCCGGAGATGGCGGCGCTCTTCAGCGAGGTTCCGGAGGCGCTGCAGAATACCCTGGAGATCGCCGAACGGTGCCTGGTCGATTTTCAATTTGACCGCCGCTATCTCCCTGAATTCGATCTGCCCGACGGGGTTACCGATGCCCGGAGCTACCTGAATCAGCTCTGCCGCGAAGGGCTCAGGAGACGTTATCCCGAGATCACCGCGGCACTCGAGGAGAGGCTGGATTACGAGCTGAAGATCATCAACCAGATGGGCTATGCGAACTACTTTCTGATCGTCTGGGACCTGATCAAATATGCCCGCAGCGATGATGTGCTGGTCGGGCCGGGGCGGGGCTCCGCTGCAGGCAGCCTCGTCGCCTATTGCCTCGGGATCACCGATATCGACCCGATCAGCAATGCGCTTCTCTTCGAGCGCTTCCTGAACCCCGAGCGCGTCTCCATGCCCGATATCGATATCGACTTCTCCGATGACAAGCGCAACCGGGTGCTCGGCTACGTGGCCGGGAAGTACGGCGCCGGCAGGGTCGCCCAGATCATCACCTTCGGAACCATGGCGGCGCGGGGAGCGGTGCGCGATGTCGGCCGGGCCCTGGCTTTCCCCTACGGCGAGGTCGACCGGGTGGCCAAGATGATCCCCACCGAGATCGGGATGACCATCAGCCGTGCCCTGGAGCAGAACCGGGAGCTGCAGGCGCTTTACCGCGGTGAGGAGCGCTTCCGCCAGCTGCTGGACAGCTCCATGGCGGTGGAGGGGATGCCCCGCCACGCTTCCATCCACGCTGCCGGGGTGGTCATCTCCCGGGAACCGCTGGTCAACCATGTGCCCCTGCTCAAGACAAACGATCAGACCGTGGTCACCCAGTTCCCCATGGGAACACTGGAGCAGCTCGGGCTCCTGAAGATGGACTTTCTGGGGCTGAAAACGCTGAGCATCATCGAGGAGACCCAGGCCCATATCCGCCGCCGCCACAACCGCGAGATTATTTTGAGCGAGATCCCGCTCGACGATGCCGCTGCGTACCAGCTGCTCTCGCAGGGCGAAACCACGGGCATCTTTCAGCTGGAAAGCTCCGGCATGCGCAATGTCCTCCGCGAGCTGCTCCCCAACACGTTCGCCGATATCATCGCTGTGGTGGCCCTGTACCGGCCCGGGCCGATGGAGCAGATCCCGGTATTTATCAACAGCAAACACGGCCGCGAGCCGATCAACTATCCTCATACGGTGCTGGAGCCGATCCTGAAGGAAACCTACGGCGTGATCGTCTATCAGGAGCAGATCATCCAGATCGCCGCAACCATGGCCGGTTTTCCCCTGAGCCAGGCAGACCTGCTGCGCCGCGCCATCGGGAAGAAGAAAAAGGAGATCCTCGATCAGCAGCAGGCGCTCTTTGTCGACGGCTGCCTGAAAAACGGCTATTCCCGGCGTCTGGCCGAGGAGATCTACGAACTGATCCTGAAATTTGCCTCGTACGGTTTCAACAAGTCCCACGCCGCTGCCTATGCCCTCATCGCCTACCAGACCGCCTATCTGAAGGCGCACTATCCCGTTGAATTCATGGCCGCGCTGATGACCGGCTACTGCAACACCAGCGAGAAGGTGGCCTCCTACATTGCCGACTGCCGCCGCCAGGGGATCGAGGTGCTGCCGCCGGAGATCAACGAGAGCGAGATCAACTTCACCGTGGTCGACAGCAACCGGATCCGCTTCGGCCTTGCTGCGGTGAAAAATGTCGGTACCGGGGCAATTGAAGCGATCCTCGAGGCACGCGGCGAGAAGCCCTTCCGCTCACTTCGCGACTTCTCTTCCCGGGTTGACGGGCGCCTCTGCAACCGCAAGGCCGTGGAAAGCCTGATCAAGTGCGGCGCTTTCGATACCCTCGGCGGCCACCGGGCCCAGTACCTGGCCACCCTGGAGGAATCCGTCGCAGCCGGCCAGGTGGCCCAGCGGGAGCGGCAGAACGGTCAGATGACGATGTTCTCGCTGATGGATCAGGAAAGCAAGGAGGAGCTGCTCCAGGACCGCCTGCCCGATATCGAAAAATTTTCCGACAGGGAAAGGCTGGCCCTGGAAAAGGAGATGCTCGGATTCTACATCTCCGGCCACCCGATGGAGCAGTACCGCACCATCCTGGAGCGGATGAGCGGCCTGACCGATTGCGCCGCGCTGAAAGAGCTCCGCGACAAGAGCGCCGTCAGTGTGGGCGGCATCGTCAGCCAGGCCCGCTCCATCTACACGAAAAAAGGGAAACCGATGGCCTTTATCACTCTCGAGGATCTCACCGGCAGCGTCGAGATCGTCGTCTTCAGCAATCTTTACGAGAGGCACAGTGATTATTTTCAGGAGGACAACCCCCTGCTGGTCAAGGGCAAGGTGGATCTGAAAGAAGAGGAAGAGCCGAAGATCATCGCCGACTCCGTTGTGCCGCTGCCCCGCGAGACCAGGCAGCTTTTCATCAAGATCGGCGCCGCCACCGCCCGGGGCGAGCTGGCCAGGTTGCGCAAGATCCTGCAGTCGGCCCGGGGCGAGCTGCCGGTCTACCTTCATTTCGAGCGGGAGAAAAGGACGATCCTGCTCGATGAGAGCTTTCAGGTTCCCGCCGAACCGCTTTTCCTGGAAAAGATCAGGACGCTCCTCGGCCCCGAATCTGTCCGTCTGGTCGAGTTAAAACCGGGCTTGCAGCACACCCTAATGGAGAGGTAATGAGCCATGCCAAGGATTGCTATTCTTACCAGCGGCGGGGATGCCCCCGGAATGAACGCTGCCATCAGGGCAGTTGTCCGGACCGCCCTCTATCACCGGATGGAGGTTTACGGCATCGAAAGGGGTTTTGCCGGTCTGGTCAGCGGCAGCGCCATGAGAACCTTTACCCTGGGCTCGGTGGCGGGGATCATCCACCGCGGGGGCACGATCCTGCATACGGCCCGCGCTCCCGAGTTCGAGCAGAAACCGGTTCAGGCCGCCGCCGCCCGTTGCCTGCGACAGGCCGGGATCGAGGGACTCGTGGTTATCGGCGGGGGCGGCTCCTTCTGCGGTGCCGGGGTCCTGCAGGAGCTGGGGATAAAGACTGTGGGCATCCCGGCAACGATCGACCACGATATCCCCTTCACCGACAGCGCCATCGGCTTTGACACGGCGGTCAACACGATCCTCGATGCGATCAACCGCCTTCGCGATACCGCCACGGCGCATGAACGGATCTTCGTGGTCGAGGTGATGGGCCGCGAAAGCGGCTTTATCGCCCTGGCCGCCGGGATCGCC
>JAAZPS010000015.1 GCA_012797095.1 Bacillota bacterium
ACCTTCAGCTCGCCGCCGACCGAGAGCCGCAGCTCCTCCCCGCCGGTTTGCCCCAGCAGCAGCACCGGGACCGCTGCCTGCCGGGCCAGCTCCTCGAACCGCGCTGCCTCCTGCGGGCCGACCGCGGCCAGCACCCGGGTGGGCCCTTCGCCGAAGAGCGCCTCCTCCAGCAGGGCCGCCTCCGGCAGGGTGGCTGCAGCACCGCAGCCGCCCACGAGGCAGCTTTCCGCCAGGGCCACTGCCAGCCCGCCGTCATCGACGCTGTGCAGGCCGGAGACAAGGCCCTCGCCGCACAGCTTCCCGAGCAGCTTCTGCAGCCTTATCTCCAGCTCCAGATCGATGGGCGGCAACAGCCCCTTCACCAACCCGTGAGCTGCTTTCAGGAAAAGGCTGCCGCCAAGGGAGACCGCCGCAGCCCCAATCAGGTAGATCCCGTCGCCCTCGCAGCCGAAACCGGCCCCGCAGCGCCGCTGCGGATCGGCGATCACCCCGAGCGCCCCGATCACCGGGGTCGGATAGATCGCCTGGCCGTCGACCTCATTGTAAAAGCTGACATTGCCCCCCACCACCGGCAGCGCCAGTGCCCGGCAGGCTGCAGCGATCCCCTCCACGGAGCGGCGAAACTGCCAGAAGATCTCCGGTTTCTCCGGGTTGCCGAAATTGAGCCCGTCGGTGATCCCGAGGGGCCGGGCCCCGGAGCAGACCAGCCGCCGCGCCGCAGCAGCCACGGCCATCTGAGAGCCGCTGTACGGATCGAGGTAGATCAGGCGGCCGTTGCCGCAGAGCGCCGCCGCCAGCAGGGGCCCCGGCGCCGCCGGGATCAGGAAAGCATCGCTCGTCCCAGGGCCGGCCGGATCGCCGCCCCTTCTGAAATCGACCCTCCCGAGCAGCTCGGGAGCGGTAAATATTTTCTGAAAGATCCGGTTGAAATCCTCCACCGGCGGCAGCGCTGCAGGATCAAAATCGGCCAGTTCGCGGTAATAGGCCGGTTCGCGGAAGGGAGGTGTAAGTACCGGCGCCCCGCCGGCAACGCTCTCGGCGGGGACGCGGGCTACCTCCTCGCCGCGGTAGTGCACCGTCACCAGGCCGTCGCCGGTGACCCGGCCGATGCGGGCGCAGCTGAGCCCGCGCTTCTCGTATGCATCGAAGACGGCGGCCTCGTTCTCCGGGGTCACCACCAGAAGCATCCGCTCCTGCGATTCCGAGATCAGGATCTCCTCCGGGGCCATCCCCTTCTCGCTCTGCGGCACCCGCAGCAGCTCCACCTCGATGCCGCTGCCGCCCCGCGCCGCCGTCTCGGTCAGGGCACAGCTCAGCCCGGCACCGCCCAGATCCTGCACCCCCAGGGCGAGGCCGCCCGCGATCACCTCCAGGGTCGCCTCGAGCAGCGCCTTCCCTGTAACGGCATCGCCCACCTGCACCGGGGAGCCGCTCTCCTCGACATCCGCAGCGGTGAGCTCGTCGGAGGCGAAGGTGACCCCGTGAATACCGTCGCGGCCGGTCCGGGCGCCGGCCAGCAGGACCAGATTGGCCTTGCCCACGGCCCGCCCCCGCATCACCCGATCCGCCGGCAGCAACCCGACGCACATCACGTTGGCCAGGGGGTTACCCCGGTAGCTCTCCTCGAAGTAGAGCTCCTTGCCGGCGAGCGGGATCCCCGTCTCCCGGCTGTACCAGTCCAACCCTGCCGCCGCCTTGACAAAAAGATCGCGGCTCCGCCGATCCGTCAGCGGGCCGAAACGGAGTGAGCCCAGCAGGGCCACCGGGCGGGCACCCATGGCCACGATATCGCGGATGATCCCCCCGGCGCCCGTGGCGGCGCCCTGGAAAGGCTCCACCGCGGTGGGGTGATTGTGGCTCTCGATCTTGAATGCCGCCGCCCAGCCGCCGCCCAGATCGACCACCCCGGCGTTCTCTCCGGGCCCCTGAAGGACCTGCGGCCCTTCCGACGGCAGCAGGCGCAGTGAACTCAGGGAATGTTTGTAGCTGCAGTGCTCCGACCACATCACGCTGTAGATATTGAGCTCAACCAGATTCGGTTCGCGCCCCAGAGCTTCGCCGATCAAAGCGTACTCCTCATCAGTCAGTCCCAGCCGCCGCCAGGGGCTTTCTTCTTTTGCCGTCACCGCGGCACCTCCCGGATTGTTTTTCCAAAGCAACTCCACTCCCGCCGTCGCTGCCGACCGCCCTTTCGCTCAGGGGCCCTCATCCTCGCCGCGACACCGCCGCAGGCGTCGGTCCTGCGCCTCCACCCCTGCTTCCAGCTCGCGACGGTAGCGCCGCAGCTGATCCTGCAGCTCCAATCGATCCAGGGCCAGGATCTGCACTGCCAGCAGGGCGGCGTTGAAGGCCCCGTTGATCGAGACCGTCGCCACCGGCACACCGCGGGGCATCTGGACGATGGAGTAGAGTGAATCGAGACCGCCCAAATGCGGTGTGTCCACCGGCACCCCGATCACCGGCAGCGTGGTCAAGGAGGCGATCACCCCGGGCAGGTGCGCCGCACCGCCGGCCCCGGCGATGAGCACCTTCAGCCCGGCCTCGAAAGCCTTGCGGGCATAGCGCAGCACCTTCTCCGGATGGCGGTGCGCGCTGGCCACAGTCATCTCGTGGCTGATCCCGAAACGTTCCAGCGCCTCGCCCGCCGCAGCCATCACCGGCAGATCCGAGTCGCTGCCCATGACAATACCAACTTCCGGAAGAACCATCCTCCCCCACTCCTATCCCCAGGGGCGCCTTCTGCAGCCCCCATGATGATCTGAAACATATTGCCTTCGAACCGGCTAGGCCCAGAAGAAGTGAATCAGGGCCACCGCTGCCAGCAGGTAGACCAGCCAGTGGACCTCTTTGTAGCGCCCGGAGACCAGCTTCACCACCGGGTAAGCGATGAAACCGAAGGCGATCCCGTCGGCGATGCTGTAGGCCAGCGGCATGAAAAGGATCGTCAGAAAGGCGGGCAGCGCCTCGGTAAAGTCGTCAAAGTTGATCTTCATCACACCGCCGACCATGAGCACGCCGACAATGACCAGCGCCGGCGCAGTTGCCTCTGTCGGGATCAATCCGGCCAGCGGGGCGATGAACAGGGCCAGGAAAAAGAGCAACCCGGTGACGATGGAGGTGAGCCCGGTGCGGCCTCCCTCGGAGACCCCGGCGGTGCTCTCCACATAGGTGGTCACGGTGCTGGTGCCGAGCAGAGCGCCACCAATGGTGCCGATGGCGTCGGCAAGCATGGCCCGGTTGACCAGGGGCAGCCGCCCCTTCTCATCGAGAAAACCGGCCCGGGCCCCGGTCCCCAGCAGGGTGCCCATGGTATCAAAAACATCGACAAAGAGAAAGGAGAAGATGACGAAGAAAGGGATGGACAGAGCCGCCTTCAGATCGAGTTTCAAGGCGATGGGGGCCAGCGAGGCCGGCATCCCGAAGATATCGCCCAGGCCCGTCGGCAGCTCCTTTATTCCCATGATGAAGCCGACGATGGTTGTCAGCAGAATGCCGATAAGGATCGAGCCCCGCACCCCGCGGGCCATCAGCACCACGATGATCAGCACACCGATCAGCGTCAGCATAGGTCCCGGCTCGGTGAGATTGCCCAGGGTGACCTGGGTTGCCGGATCGGAGACGATAATCCCCCCATTCTGTAGCCCGATATAAGCGATAAATAGACCGATCCCGGCAGCAACGGCCCGTTTCAGCGTTGTCGGCACCGCTGCATCAATATATTCGATCGCCCGGGTCACCGCCAGAATGGTGAAGACGATCCCGGAGATACAGACCGCACCGAGAGCAGCCTGCCAGCCGTACTCCGAAGCAACGACAAAGGCGAAAAAGGCATTGAGCCCCATCCCGCTCGCCAGAGCAAAGGGATAGTTGGTCAACAAACCCATCAATATGGTGGTCAAACCGGCAGCAACAATTGTTGCCGTCATCACCGCCCCCTTGTCCATCCCCGTCGAAGAGAGGATATCGGGGTTAACAAATATGATATAGGCCATGGTCATGAAAGTTGTTATCCCGGCGATGATTTCAGTCCGTACATCCGTCTTGTTCTCTTTAAGCTTGAATAACCTTTCCATCGGTTAAAACCTCCTGACTTCAGTTATTTTTAGATTACCAAAGAAGGTGCCGGTTTACTCTCCCCCCGAAAACCACCCCCCAACCCGGCAACCCGTTAATCCCGCAAATTCTGTTCCTGTTCCCGCCATCCCCTCCCTTCCCAGGGCCGCTCTTGCCACCCCGAGCACCCAAATTTGTCACCCCGAGGGCCCCTCTCTTGTCATCCTAAGGGCCCCCTCCCTTGTCATTCTGAGCGC
>JAAZPS010000142.1 GCA_012797095.1 Bacillota bacterium
GCCGAACGGGGCGCCGCGGTGATCCTGATCAGCGGTCCCACCACCCTGCCCTGCCCCGCCGGGGTCGAGCTTGTCCCGGTGGAGACGGCCCGGGAGATGCATGGGGCGGTAACGGAGCGTTTCGCCGGGGTGGACCTGGTGATCAAGGCGGCTGCAGTCTGCGACTACTCACCCGCGGTGAGGGCGGAGCAGAAGATCAAAAAGGGCGCCGCGAACGCGCTGGCGCTGCAGCCGAATCCCGATATTCTGGAGGAGCTGGGATGCTGCAAGGGCTCGCAGATCCTGGTCGGATTTGCCATGGAGACGGAGAAGGCGAAGGAGCACGCCCGGGAGAAGCTGCAGCGGAAAAACCTCGATCTGATCGTGCTGAACGACCTGACCGTGCCCGGCGCCGGTTTCGGCTCCCTGACCAATCAGGTCTGCCTCATCGATCGGCAAGGGCAGGTTGAAGATCTGCCGATGATGCCGAAAGCGCTGCTGGCGCACCACCTGCTCGACCGGATCCGGCCGCTGCTGCCGGACCGCGCCTGCGGCGGTTGAGCGGACCGCTTTTTGCCGACCGCTACGGGCCCAACCGGGCGACAAGCGGTGCGGTCACAAAGATCTCGATGGCGGCCGCTGCCAGGAGCAGGATCACCACCAGCGGGATCACCGAGACCACCTCTTTCCAGATCTCCCTGAAGCTCTGGCGGCGTGTCTTGCCCGGCAGGGGAGCGGCGATACAGTGGTAGCCGAATTTCAGTCCGAAGGCGCCGCAGAGAAACAGAGCGAAGAGCTCGAAAATACCGTGCGGCAGAATTCCGGTCAGCAGCATCAGCCAGACCGGGCCGCCCTGGGCCTTGAATGTCGCTGCCACGGCGCCGAGAAGATAGCCGTTCAGAAAAAGGGTCGCCAGAGGCGAGAGCCCGGCGAGCACCCCCAGAAAAAGCATCTGGACCATGGCCACAAAATTATTCACGAAGACCAGCAGACAGGTGATCACAGGAGGGTTGTCCAGAAAGACCTTGAACAGCTGCTCCAGCTCTTCGAACTGCCCCCCGAGCCCCGGGAGAGGGGCAGCCTGGAACGCAGGGCTTAAATAGGCGTAAAGCGAACCGGCGGCAAAGAATGCCGCCGCCAGGATCACCCAGTTTCGATTCTGTCTGAGCAGCTCTTTAACCGGCATGAGGAGGGAGAACACTGGCATCAACCTTTCAACAATTATCACTGTATTTACCGCTGCCTTCATTTTATCAAAATAAGCGCCGCTTGTTAATCGGGGAAGATGGCTGAGTACGCCCAGATCCTGATCGAGCTGGTCAGCGACGCCGTTGACCGCCCCTTTGACTACCGCATTCCGGAATATCTTCGGGGGCGGGCCGTCGCCGGGGCGGCGGTGCGCGTCCCTTTCGGCCCCCGGGAATACCGGGGTTACCTGCTGCGCACCCTGCCCGGCACGGCGGTGGAGGGGGTTCGCGAGATCATCGCCGTCGAGGGGAGCGAACCGCTGCTGCAGAAAGAGCAGCTGGCGCTGCTCCACTGGATGGCGCACCGCTACTATTGCCGCAAGATCGAGGCGCTCCACGCCCTCCTGCCGGCACCCTTTCGCCGCAACCGGCCCCTCACCCCGCTGCTGCTTGCACCCACCGCGGCGGCGGCAGCGGCGGACCTGTCGCGGGCACCGGCGCAGCGCCGCGCCCTGGAGCTGCTCGGCGATTGCGGTCCCCTGGCGGATCGGGAGCTGGCCCGCCGGGGCGTCCGCCGCGAGATCGTGCGCATCCTGCTGCAGAAGGGGCTGCTCGAGGAGGTTGCCGCCACCGCTTCATCGCTCGGGCCGCCGCCGCAGGAGCTTCTTCCTGCCGCGCCGACAAGAGCGCTGCCGCTGAAGGAGGAGCAGCAGCGCGCCTTTGCCGCCGTCTGCGCCGCCCTTGACCGGGGCCGTCCGGCGAAGATGTTGCTGCACGGGGTGACTGCCAGCGGCAAGACCGAGATCTACCTGCAGGCCATCGCCCGCACCCTGGAGCAGGGGCGGGGGGCGCTGGTGCTCGTTCCCGAGATCTCGCTAACGCCGCAGATGATCGAACTTTTTTCCCGCCGTTTCCCCGGGGAAGTGGCCGTGCTGCACAGCCGCCTCACCGTCAGCGAAAGGACGGAGCAGTGGCGGCGGATCCGGCTCGGGGCATCGCCCATCGTGCTGGGGGCGCGCTCCGCTGTCTTCGCTCCCATAGAGAAGATCGGGCTTATCGTCATCGATGAAGAGCATGAAACGAGCTACAAGCAGGAGGAGGCGCCGCGCTACCATGCCCGGGAGGTGGCCTGGTGGAGGGCGCGCTACCACCGCGCCCTGCTGCTTCTGGGCAGCGCCACCCCGTCGCTGGAAAGCTATTACGAGGCGTCGCAGGGCGGCTCGACGCTGTTGCAAATGAATACGCGGGTGACTCCGGCGGCCCTGCCGGAGGTGCGGATCGTCGATATGCGCGAGGAGATGCGCCAGGGGCACCGCCATATCTTCAGCCGGCCCCTTCTGGCCGGGCTGGAGCAGGTGCTCGAGCGCAAGGAGCAGGCCCTGCTATTCTTGAACCGCCGCGGTTTCGCCGGCTTTATCCTCTGCCGCGAGTGCGGCTATGTGGTCCGCTGCCCCCACTGCGCCGTCTCCATGACCCTGCATCTCGACCGGGAGCGGATGCTCTGCCACTACTGCTCTCACGAGGCGCCGGTGCCGCGGAGCTGCCCCGAATGCAAAGGGAGCAAGATCCGCCATTTCTCCGCCGGCACCCAGCGCGTCGAGCAGGAGGTGCACAAGATCTTTCCCCGGGCCTCCCTGGTGCGGATGGACAGCGATACCACCTCCACCAGGGGCTCGCACCAGCGGCTCTACCGGCGCTTTCGCGACGGCCGGGCCGATATCCTCATCGGGACGCAGATGATCGCCAAGGGTTTCGATTTTCCCCGGGTAACCCTGGTGGGGGTGGTCACCGCGGATACCATCCTCAACCTGCCCGATTTCCGGGCCTCCGAGCGCACCTTTCAGCTGCTCACCCAGGTTGCCGGACGCTCCGGGCGGGGCCGCGGCGGGGGCGAGGTGATCGTCCAGAGCTATCATCCGGGCCACTACAGTGTCCGGACAGCGGC
>JAAZPS010000143.1 GCA_012797095.1 Bacillota bacterium
CGCCAGATCGCCGTCTTCGGGGAGATGGTTTCTCGGGGCTATATCTACAAGGGGCTGCGCCCGGTATACTGGTGCCCCCGCTGCGAGACCGCCCTGGCCGAGGCCGAGGTGGAATACGCCGATCACCGGGCCGACTCGATCTATGTGAAATTTCCGGTCGTCGACGATCGCGGCCTCTTCGGGGGACCGCAGGGCTGTTTCTGCCTGATCTGGACCACGACCGCCTGGACCATCCCGGCCAACCTGGCCGTCTGCCTGCATCCCGACCTTGACTACGTGCTCGCGGAAGCGGGGGCGGAGCGGTATCTTCTTGCCGCAGGGCTCCTCGAGAGCACCGCCGGGGAGCTGGGCGGCGAGCCCTGGAAAGTGCTGCGCCGCTTCAAGGGCCGGGAGCTGGAAGGGGTCGTCTGCCGCCACCCGCTCCTTGATCGGCATTCGCCGCTCATTCTCGGCGATCATGTCACCCTGGAGCAGGGCACCGGTTGTGTCCATACTGCACCGGGGCACGGCCTGGAAGACTACGCCGTGGGACAGCTCTACCGGCTGCCCGTGCTGAGCCCCATCGATGACCGCGGCTACTTTACCGACGAGGCCGGCGAATTTGCCGCCCTTCATTACTCCGAGGGCGGTGACGCGGTGATCCGGGCGCTGGAGCGGGAGGAGGCGCTGCTGGCGGCATCGTCTCTGGAGCACCAGTACCCGCACTGCTGGCGGTGCAAGGAGCCGGTTCTTTTCCGGGCGACGGAGCAGTGGTTTGCCTCCATCGACGGCTTTCGCCGGGAGGCGCTGGAGGCGATCCGCCGGGTCAAGTGGACCCCGGCCTGGGGCGAGGAGCGGATTCACAATATGATCGCCGAGCGCCAGGACTGGTGTATCTCCCGGCAGCGGATCTGGGGAGTGCCCATCCCGATCTTCTACTGCGGCGATTGCGGGGAGGCGATCATCGATCCCCGGGTTATCGGCGCGGTCTCCGAGCTGTTTGCCCGGGAGGGCTCCGATGCCTGGTTCATCCGGGAAGCGGCCGAGATCCTGCCTCCGGGCTTCCGCTGCCCCGCCTGCGGCGGAGCCTCCTTCCGCAAGGAGAGCGATACCATGGATGTCTGGTTCGACTCCGGATCGAGCCATTTTGCCGTCCTGGAGGGACGGCCGGAGCTGCGCTGGCCGGCCGATCTTTATCTCGAGGGGAGCGACCAGTTCCGGGGCTGGTTTCATTCCTCCCTGCTGACCGCGGTTGCGGTGCGCGGCGAGCCTCCCTACCGCGGCGTGCTCAGCCACGGCTGGGTAGTCGACGGTGAGGGGCGGAAGATGTCCAAATCGCTGGGGAACGTGATTGCCCCGGAAGAGATTGCCGGTGAATACGGCGCCGACATCCTGCGGCTCTGGGTGGCCTCGGCCGACTATACCAGCGATATTCACCTCTCCCCGGCCATCCTGAAGCAGCTATCCGAGGTTTACCGGAAGATCCGCAACACCTGCCGCTTTCTGCTGGGGAACTGTTACGACTTTGATCCCTCCAGCGAAGCGCTGCCCTACAGTTCCCTGGAGGAATTTGATCGCTGGGTGCTGCACCGGTTGGGCCGGCTGATTGAACGGGTGACCCGGGCGTACGACGAATATACCTACCATCTGATCTACCAGGCCCTGCATAATTTCTGCACCGTTGACCTGAGCAACTTCTACCTTGATGTGCAGAAAGACAGGCTCTACTGCTCCGCGGCCGGCGATCCAGCCCGCCGCTCCGCGCAGACCGTGATGATGATCGTTCTCGAAAATCTGACCCTGCTGATGGCGCCGATCCTCACCTTTACCGCGGAGGAGCTCTGGCAGCAGCTGCCCGGCGAACGGTGGCCCAGTGTTCAGCTGGCCGACTTCCCGGAAGCCGATCCGGCCTGGGAGGATCCCGAGCTGGGCCGGCGCTGGGAGAAGCTGCTCGAGGTGCGCGATGAGGCTTCCCGGGTTCTCGAAGAGGCCCGTCGCGAAAAGCTGATCGGCAGCTCCCTGGAGGCAGATCTTTCACTCTGGGCCGAAGACGATCTCCATGAACTGCTCGAAAGCTACCGGGAGAAACTTGCCGAGATCTTCATTGTCTCCGCGGTGGAGCTTCACCGCGGGCTGTCCGGGGCGCCGCCGGAAGCAGTCGAGGGTCGGGAAATGCCCCTGAAGCTCGCGGTGGCGAAGGCCCGGGCGTCAAAGTGCCCCCGCTGCTGGATCTTTGCCGCCCCCGCAGCAGAGGAGCTCTGTCCCCGCTGCCGCTCGCTGCTCGGCTAAACCGGGGTCAGGCTTGAATTGTTGAATTGGCGGGAAATAACGGGCAATAAAGAGTTTTTGCTTTTGCTCCGGTTCAATTCGGGGGTGGCCCTGCAGGGCCACCCCTTCCCGATCCTTTTAAGTGTGGCTGCTTTTCCCGGCTGCTTTTTTCTTTCCTGCAACAAGGGCTCGCTTTTTCTCTCCGCACCGCTCTTTTATTTTCACCGTCGCCCGCG
>JAAZPS010000144.1 GCA_012797095.1 Bacillota bacterium
AATGCGGCGGCAAGCTCATCGATGAGCCGGGCCAGCGTCTCCCGGGCATCTCCCAAAAAGAGCCGGACATGCTCCATCCGGTAAAGGGGGTTCTCGACCCCTGAATAACCCGGATTCAGGTCCAGATTGAACACCAGGACCTGGCGGGCCTCTTCCACGTTCAGCACCGGCATTCCGTAGATCGGTGTTCCCTCGACGGTGTTGGCCGCCGGGTTGACCACATCGCAGGCGCCGATGATAATGGCGAGATCGGTTTCGGCAAATTCCGGGTTGATCTGCTCCATCTCGCAGAGCTTTTCATAGGGGATCTCGACTTCAGCCAGCAGGACGTTCATATGCCCGGGCATCCTCCCGGCAACGGGATGAATTGCAAATTTCAACTCCACGCCCCTTTTCTCCCATCGATCGACCAGCTCTTTTACCTTCTTCTGGGCCTGGGCCAGGGCCATGCCGTAGCCGGGAACAATGATTATCTTTTTTGCTGTTGCCAGGATCTGCCTGAAGGAGGGTGCCGCCACCCCCTCTTTTTCTTTCCTTTCTGCCGGTTCTCCTTCATCCGGGGGAGCGGCATAGGTGCCGCTGGAACCGCTGAAGATACTGGCCAATGAGCGGTTCATCGCGCGGCACATGATCCGGGTCAGGATAAAACCGGAAGCGCCGACGATGGCGCCCACGGCTACCAGCAGCGGCTCTCCGATGGTGAAACCGCAGATCGCTCCGGCCAGTCCGGAGAAGGAGTTGAGCAGGGAGATGGTGATCGGCATATCGGCACCGCCGACGCGAAGGGCCAAAAGGACCCCGTAGAGCAGCGCAAGAAAAAGCACCCCGGTGGAAAAAAGCGCGCTCAACGGCGGGACCGGCCTGGACAGCGCTGCTGCGGAAAGGGCTGCTATCAGGATGATGGTGCCATTGGCCAGCAGCCGGTGCCCTTTCAAGAGTACCGGCTGCTGCACGATCCGCCGGTCCAGTTTCAGGGCGGCGACGATGCTACCGCTCAAGGTGATCCCGCCGATGATCAGCGCCAGTTGGCCGGCAACCCGGCTGAAATGCTCCAGGGCGGCGTATCTTTCCACGATCTCGATCATCGCCACCAGCGCCGAGGCGCCGCCGCCGAGTCCGTTGAGCAGCGCCACCATCTGGGGCATCTGCAGCATCGTTACTCTCACGGCCAGCAGATAACCGGCCAGGCTGCCGGCGGCGACAGCGGCCCAGATCAGCGGCAGGCTGATGATATCGTTATGCCACAGCACCAGCAGCACAGCGGCGATCAGGCTCAGGGCGCTGAGCCGGTTGCCCCGAACGGCGCTCCGGGGTGAGCTCATCCAGCTGATCCCCAGCAGGATCAGTCCGCCGAGAACGATGGAGGCGACGATATAGAGCTGCTGCTGCAACTGCGGCACCCCCTAGCGTCTGAACATCTTCAGCATCCGGTCGGTGATGGTGAATCCACCGACCAGGTTGATCGAGGCAAGCATGATGGCGAGAAATCCCAGAATCCGGCTCCCGGAGGCCGCCGCAGCTGCGGCAGAGACGAGCGCACCGAGCAGGGTTACCCCCGAGATGGCGTTTGTCCCGGACATCAGCGGGGTATGCAGCAGGGAGGGAACCTCCCTGATGATGATATATCCGAGCGAAGAGGCACCGACAAAAACAGCAAGCAGCAGCAGAGGATTCATCTTCAGCCTCCTGTGAACTGCAGGGTGATTCAAACGAGGCCCATGGCCTCCTTTGCTCCGACGTGAAGGAGCTGCCCCTTCCAGGTGACGATGGATGAGGCGATGATCTCATCTTCTGGATCCAGATCGATGCGGCCGTCCCGGACAAGGTAGGCTGCATAATTGTAGATATTTCTGGCGAGCATCTGTGTGGAGCTGATCGGAAGCAGCCCCGGGATATTGGTGGTTCCTTCGATGCTCACACCGTGCTGCTCGATGATCTTGCCGCTGACGGTGAGCTCGCAGTTGCCGCCCTGATCGATGGCCACATCCACGATCGCCGAACCCGGCGCCATCTGCCGGACCATCTCCCCGGTCAGCAGCACCGGGGCCAGCCTCCCGGGGATCAGCGCCATGGAGACGATAATATCTGCTCTCTCTGCGGTTTCAGCGATCGCCTCCCGTTCCCTCTGCAGCCATTCCGGAGGCAGCGCTCTGGCGTAACCGCCCTCACCGACAGCGATAGCGGCGGGAACCCCGGTTTCAACGATCTTCGCTCCCAGGCTCCGGGCATGTTCCGCGGCCTCGGGACGGATATCGACTGCTGTGACAACTGCGCCCAGTCTCCTGCCTGTGGCGATCGCTTGCAGACCGGCCACTCCGGCACCCAGCACCAGAATCTGGGCCGGCTTGATCGTTCCTACCGCCGAGCCGATCATCGGGAGGAAGCGGGCGATCCGGTTTGCCGCCAGCAGCACTGCTTTGTAGCCGGCCACGGTGCTCATCGAGGTCAGGGCATCCATCGACTGGGCCCGCGGGAGCCGCGGGATCCCATCGAGGGTCAGACTGGTTACCCCCTGCGCCAGCAGCTTTCTCACCATCGCATGATTTGCCGGGGCCGCGGGGTGCAGGAACGTGATCAGCAGCTGTCCCGGTTTCATCATCTCCACTTCATGCTTCTTCTCTGCCGGATTGAACAGCGGTTCCTTCGCTTTCAACACCAGATCAGCCTCGGCATAGAGGAAGGCAACCCCTTCAACGATGCGCGCACCAGCCCTCCGGAAGTCATCATCAGTGAAAAAAGCACCGTCACCGGCACTTTTTTCGACCAGAACCGTTGCCCCACCGTTCACGAATTGCTCCACCGTTTCCGGAGTTGCCGCCACCCGTCTTTCTCCGGGCATGATCTCCTTGGGAATGGCGATCGTGAGCCCCCTGAACTGCATCGGTCCAACCTCCCCGGGGATTGATCATTTCCCGGATATACTTCTACCGGGAACAGCAAAATCCTGTTTTTAAATCATTTCCCTGCTTCTGGCTGCCTTCCGGGATTGCTCCGTCTGGAAAGTAGATCCATTCCCCAGGCAGCCAATCTGGTCAAGAGAAGCGCCAGGCTGAAGCGGACCAGCACAATTATCAGCGGGTTTGCGCCGAAAGCGGAGAAGATCAGCGTATCCTCGATCAGCGAGTGGCTGATGCTCAGGAAGATACCGATGAGCAGAAGATCTCTTCTCTCCAGGTAACCTTCACGGGCGTAATCGACAATCAGCGCCGATCCGTAGACGATCCCGAAGCAGAGGCCGACCAGAAGCGGAAATGCTGCTTCCAGGGGGAGGGTTAAAAAATCGAGCAGCCGCTTGATCCTTCTGGAAAACAGATCGAGAATATTGTAGTGGCGGGCGATCTCAACGGCGATCATGATCGGAACAAGATAGAGCGCGATCCGCAGGATGGTTCTGGCTCCCCCGGCCAGACCGCTTCCAAGTATGGTCAGAACCGCCTCCATCTCTTTTCAGCCTCCGATCATGGTGTAAAATGCATTCAGCAAAAAGCCTGCCAGAAAGGCTGTCGCCAGCCGGAGCAGGATCGATTGGTAGATCTTGAGGCCGGTGCTGCTGCAGATTGCCGATTCGATGGGCAGCTCATGGCAGATCCCGAGGATCAGCGCGAAAACAGTTATCTGGCGGGCGCTGAGCGACATATTGGCGATCACGCCGAGGGAGGCGTAAAAATTGGTCCAGAAACCGAGCATCAACGGCAGCACCGCTTCTCCGGGCAGTCCAAGCCAGGAGGTGACCGGTGCGCAGAAGGCGGCGGCCGGTTCAAGAAGATCATAATACTCGAGAAGATGCAATAGTAATGTTACCGGGATGATGATCCTGGTCAGGAACCAGAGCACCCGCAAACTCTTTTGAAAACCCGATTTGATCGGTGTGATCAGACTGGACAATGGTAAGCCTCTTTCTGCGATCAGTTGCTTCGATCATACTCATTCCATAGCAGCTTCCGTTTACCTGCCGGGAAGCCTTTTCTCCGGCGAAATATATTTCTCATTCTTTACCCTGCAAAATAAAGGGTTATCTCACCGGATCAAGAAATTCTTATGACAAAGCATTGAAAATGCCGGTGCAAGCGGCCGGGTGGGGGTGATTGCAAAGATCGTCGATCGGTGAAACCGGACGATATCACCGGCTCCCTTGAGCGATGATATCCTTATTTGATCAACCGGCAGGCCTTTTAACTGAAAGGAGATGGTTGGTGATGTTGAAAGTTCTCAGTTTCATCGGCAAGCTGATCCTTTGGCTGGTGGCGGCGGTGATCGCCGTGATTGCCCTGGCGGTTCTGGTGGTGGCGATCCGTTACTGGACCTGGACCCCCGATCCCCTGGCCGATCTTTACGATGGACACCCTCTGCTCAACTTTGCCCATCGCGGCGCCCAGGAAGCGGCCCCCGAAAATACGCTCTCCGCCTTCCTGGCAGCCGAGGGGATGGGTGCGCATGGGATTGAACTCGATGTGATCCTCTCCCGGGACGGCGAGTTGGTTGTGATTCATGATTATGAACTGGAACGGACCACGGACGGCGAGGGTCAGGTGAAGGATCGAACCGTGGCCGAGCTCAAGAAATTGGACGCCGGGGCGTGGTTTGATGAGGCCTATACCGGAGAACGTATCCCTACATTTGAAGAGGTTGTCACGATCATCGAACCGCAAACGCGGCTCAATATCGAGTTGAAAACAGAGACCCCTGCTACCGACGGGCTTGAACTGGCGGTGGTGGAGGCGATCCGGAAGCACGATCTCTATGGCCGGGTGATCGTCTCCTCGTTCAACCCTGTTGCCCTGATGCGGATCAAGCATGCCGACAGGGATATTCCGGTAGGGCTGCTCTATGCGCCGGATCTGCCCCGTTACCTGAGCGAAGGTTGGTTCATCCCCCTGCTCCGGCCCGAGGCGCTTCATCCGGAGCAGCGGATGGTCGATCAAAAATATATGGAATGGGCGCGGAAGAAGGGCTACCGGGTCAACGTCTGGACGGTCAACGAGGCCGCCGATTTCAAGCAGATGCTCGATCTGAAAGTTGATGGGATCATCACCGATCGGCCCAACCGACTGCTCGAGCTGATGCAGGAGCGCGGACTGGCCGATTAAGGCCCGGAAAATTCCAGTGCCGCTCGCAGCTCGGCGCTGACAGCCGATTCATCTTCCCGGTGCTGCTGTCGCTCAAGATGGCGGCGAGCCTTTGCTCCGCCCAGCCGGCCCAGGGCCCAGGCGGCATGGAGCCGCAGCAGGGGTCGGGGATCGTTTTGCAAGATTCCTGCCAGCGCCGGGACGGCCTCGCTGCGGCCGCTGTTGCCCAGGGCGACCACTGCATTGCGCTGGAGAATGCTGCGGCCCCGCCACCCGGCGGCGGTGGGACCGACAGTGCGGTTGAATTCCTGTCGGGTCATCCCGAGCAGGGGGATCAACAGGGGCCGGGTCGGGAGCAGGGTAGTCCCCTGGGCCGGAGTAGCAGCGACCGCCGGGGTGCTCAGCGGAAGGCGGTTCTGCGGGCAGACCTCCTGGCAGCGATCGCATCCGTAAAGGCGTCCGCCCAGAAGCGGCCGCACGGCCGGGGGGATCACCCCCGGAGCCTGGGTAATGTAGGAGAGGCAGCGGTAGGGGTCGATCACGTGCGGCTCCTGGAGCGC